>NZ_JAYRVJ010000379.1:0-1866 GCF_041918635.1 Promineifilum sp. (SeqCode) | reverse complement strand
TCGAAGGTGAGGTCATTGTAGGCGTCGGCTACAGCCAGACGCACCGGCCGGCCGGCCACCTCGACGGTGTAGGGCCGGCCCCAATCAGCCGTGCCGCGCATGAAGTTGAAAGCCCGTCGCGCCGGCCAGTCGGTGGACAGCATAAAGTCGGCCGCGGTCGGGAAGCCCTGGTAGCTGCCGCCGGCCTGGGGCTGCCGGCGCGCGTCCCCCTCGGCCAGTTGGGCCAGGACGACGCGCAACAGGTCGAGGCCGGCCTCGGTTAGCAGCCGGTCGGCCTCCGGCCCGGCAATACCGTCGGGCAGGGGCACGGCCGTCTGCGCCGCGATGTCGCCCGTGTCCAGCCCCTCGTCGAGGTAGTGGACGGTGACGCCGGCCGGCGCGCCGTCGCGCAACTGCCAGAAGCGGGGCGTCGGGCCGCGGTAATCGGGCAGGAGCGACGGGTGGATGTTCAGGAAGCCCAGCCGCGGCAGACGCAGGACGGCGGCCGGGATGCGCCGGGTGAAGCAGGCGACGCAGGCCACGTCGGCGCGAAAGTCGACCAGCGCCGCCATCGTCTCGGCGTGGGCAAAGTCGCTGACGGCCAGGACGGGCAGCCCGGCGGCCCAGGCCACGTCGAGCGCGCCGGCCGGCTCGTCGCCCAACAGCGGCAGGGCGGGCGAGGCGGCCGGCGGGGCCAGACGGGAGACGGGCGGCGCGGGAGCGGGCAGCAGGTGGGGCGCGGCGGCGGCCGGGACGACCATGCCGGCCACGTCGTGCCCATCCTCCAGCAATCCGCGCAGCACGAGGGCGGAGACGCCGGCGGGCAGGCCGAAGAAGAGGAGACGCAGGGAAGCGGCTCGGTTTTCCCCCAGGCTCATGGGGATATTATATGCCTATCGGCCGCAAAAGAGGAACACAGAGAGAGGATGGCTGTCTATCAATTCACAAGGTTGACGGATCAATGACCGGCCTTATACTGTGCTGGTAGACAAAGCGATAGGTGGTGTAGCTTTCGTGGAAAAAGTCACTTCACCCGACGGCGCGCCCATCGCCTTCCATCGACGGGGCAGCGGCCCACCGCTCATCCTCGTCCCCGGCAGCGGCGCGGCCAACCCGGTCGCCTGGGCCGATGTCATCCCGGCGCTGGCAGCGCGCTTCACCGTGTACGCGGTTGACCGCCGCGGCCGCGGCGAGAGCGGCGACGGCCCGACCTATGCCCTCCAGCGCGAGGCCGAAGACCTGGCCGCCGTGGCTCGCGCCGCCGACGAACCCGCCAACCTGCTGGGCCACTCCTTCGGCGCCCTCTGCGCCCTGGAAGCGGCGCTGCTCATTCCCAATCTGCACAGGCTCATCCTGTATGAGCCGACCATCACGCTCCCCGGCCTGTCACTCTACCAGGAGGAGGCCATAGCCCGGCTTCAGGCGCTGCTGGACGCGGGCGACCGGGAAAGCGTCCTGACCGTGCTCTATCGCGAGATCGTGATGATGCCTCAAGGCGAGTTCGAACAGTTGCAAGCATCGCCGCTCTGGCCGGCGCGGCTGGCCGCGGCCCATACCGTCGTGCGGGAATCGCGGACCGAAGAACAGTATGAATTCGACGCCGCGCGATTCAAGAATCTGCGTACCCCCACGTTGCTGCTACTCGGCGGCGACAGCGCGCCCCTCTTCAAGAAGGTCACAAAGACGATAGCGGCGGCTCTGACCCACAGCCAGATCGCCGTCCTGCCGGAGCAGCAACATGTCGCCATGTACACCGCGCCCGACCTTTTTTTACGAGAAGTGCTAAACTTCCTGGCTGAACCAGAGTAAGGTCTGAGGAGTCGTCTATGAGCGATAAACAACAAACACTTGCGCTGCTGACCGATGAATTCAACTACTGGCAAACCC
>NZ_JAYRVJ010000378.1:0-1526 GCF_041918635.1 Promineifilum sp. (SeqCode) | reverse complement strand
GCCGTCGGGCCGGCCAACCCCTCGCCATCGTCCTGCAAGCCGCGCAGGTAAGCCGCGCCCAGTTCCGTCACCGCCGCCGTGCCGTCGCCGAACGCCTCATAGGCCCGGCCCCAGCGCACGTCCTGGACGACCGACACCATCGGCGCGAAGTCCCAGCGGATGCCGGTGGCGGCGCACTCAACGGCCGTGGCCCGCGCCACACGCCGCGCCAATTCCGGGTCGCCGGCCGCGCCCAGGCTGACCAGGTGGGGGAAGATGGTCGCGCCGCGTACGTTGTTGTGGCCGTGAACGGCGTCTACGCCATAGAGCAGCGGGATGCCCAGCCGGCTGCCGAGCGCCTCCTCCTGGAAGGCGCGCACCATCTCGGCCCAGGCGGCGGGGGTGTTGGGTTCCGGGTTGCCGCCGCCGCCGCTGAGCACGCTGCCCAGCCCCAGCGCGGCCACGTCGCCCGGCCGCAGGCTGTTCTTCTCGACCTGGGTCATCTGGCCGATCTTCTCGGCCGTCGTCATGCGGCCCAAGAGGGCCTCTACGAACGCTTCGTGTGTCATGAATGCTCCTATGTTGCCTCTTAAGAAATGGCTACGGGTACACACGGACGATACGGATTAAGAATGGATGCAGTCTTTCACTCCATGTGATCAATCCGTCTTCTTCCGTCGATATCCGTAGCCATTTCTTACAGCTCCAAATGGGACGCGATGACGCGGATTGGGGACGCTGATCGGCGCTGATAAGAAACAACTTACCGGGAATCGGGTTCGGGATCCGCCTTGGGCTGCCCGGCGGCGCGCTGCCGCTCGACGGCCTCCAGGATGATGTTGACCGCCTTCTCGACCGAGTCAGTGGGCGACCAGAGGTGGATATCCTTCTGGCCGATGGTGCCCTGGGTCACCAGCGTCTCGCGCATGAAGTCGGCCATCGGCCGCCAGAACGACTTGCCCATCGAGATGAGCGGGAAGTCCTCGATCTTGTCCGTCTGCATCAGCGTCACCGTCTCGAACGCCTCATCCAGCGTGCCAAAGCCGCCGGGCAGGACGACGAAGGCCGACGAGTACTTGACCAGCATCACCTTGCGCACGAAGAAGTGGTCGAACTCGATGAACAGATCGAGGTAGGGGTTGGGCTGCTGCTCGAAAGGCAACTTGATGTTGCAGCCGATGCTCAGGCCGCCGGCCTCCTTGGCCCCGCGGTTGGCCGCCTCCATGATGCCCGGCCCGCCGCCGGTCATGACCCCCAGCCCCGCCTCGGCCAGTTGCCGGCCCAGCGCCCGCGCCATGTCATAGTACGGCGTGCCCTCGCCCAGCCGCGCCGAGCCGAAGACGGTCACACACGGCCGGTCGATCTCCCCCAGCGTCTCGAAGCCCTGCAGGAACTCCAGAAAGTAGCGGATGGCGCTCTCCAGGTCTTTGCTCCGGTCACGCGGGCCGGTCAGGAAGCGCTTCTCCACCTCGGCCGCGTCCTGCACGAGCGATAGGTCTCTCTTGGATGGCATCATAGCCGGTATCTCCTCATGAAGAAGAATGATC
>NZ_JAYRVJ010000377.1:0-18037 GCF_041918635.1 Promineifilum sp. (SeqCode) | reverse complement strand
CGCCGCGGCGAAACCGGCGACGGCTGCGGCCACATCCACGGCGGCCCCCTCTGCCGCGTCGCCCGTCCTATCAGAAGCCAGGCGCAACCCGCCGGCCGGTTGGGCCAGCAGCGGCCACGCGCTGGGCGAGAAAGCCAACTCGCCATCGAGGAGCGCGCCGGTTGGATAAGCCGGCCCTTCGAGGCGCGCCGCCGGGCGACGCTCCGGCGGCAGCGCCCAACGCCCGGAGCGGGCGCCGCGCAGCCAGGCGCGCATCTGCCGTTGCCCGCCTTCTACTTCCTGCCGGCGGCCGAGCACCCGCCAGCCGTCATGCTGCCGGTCGCCGCCGGGAAGTGGCGGCCAGCCGGCCGCCGCCTGTAGATCCCCGCGCAACGGCGGCGGCAGGTTGTCCCAGCGCCGGAAGCCCTCGGCCAGCAGCGCCAGCCGGCCGAGGCGCGGCAGCAATCGCTCGGGCCAATCGGGGCCGCTGCCGGGAAGAGCGCCCAATTCGCGCACATCGCGGGCCGCCTCGAAGGCGTAGGCGTCCACCAGCCGGTCGGCAGCGTGGGCCCACCAGCGGCGGTTCTGCCTGGGCAGCGAGGCCAACCCGCCGCGAATCAGATCGTTTAGCCAGCGCGACAGATCGGCCATGCTGGCAGTCAGGGCGATCAGCCGTTGCGTTTCGGTCGAGAGATCGGTAGCCGTGTCGGGCGCCAGCCCGCCGGCCCCGCGCGTCGCCCAATCAGGCGGGTCATCGCTGGGCAGTGGCGCGGCCTGGGCGCGCAGCAGCAGGGCGAGGACGTGCCGGCAGGGGAAGCGGGTGGCGTTGCAAGTGCAACTCACCTCGAGCTGCGGCAAGCGTGCGGTGGCGCAAACATCGGGACGGCGGGGTGCGGGGAAGGCAGCCCAGAGAAGGGTGGAATCTAGTACGGCCGCCGTCTCGGCGGCGGTCCAGGTATCGCTCCGCGCCAGGTCATCCGCGCCGCGGAGCGTCACGTAATCGGGCGTCATCCCCTGGATGTGATCCAGCGTCAGGCATCCCCCATCTGTCAACTCGACCGCCATGCTGACTATTATTACGCAGCCCGCGCCAGAGGGTTGCATCTTACGCTTCTCTGATCGAGGGTTAATGCGATTCTGACTTGTTTGGCCCATACTGGCGGGGAATCATCTGGAAATCTCACAAGCGGGGCGATTAGACCATGCGTTTAGACAAGCTAACTGAAAAGAGCCGGGAGGCGCTGCTGGAGGCGCAGAGCCTGGCCGAACAATACGCGCATCCGGCCGTGGAGCCGGAACACCTGCTGCTGGCGTTGCTGACCCAGGAGGGAGGCGTCGCGCCCTCGGTCATCAACAAGATCGGCGGCGACGTGCAGTTGGTGCTGCAAAGCATCCAGGCAGCGCTGAACAAGCTGCCGCGCGCGACCGGCTCCTCTGTCCAGGTGGGGATGAGCCGCGACCTGAATAACATCCTCAACGAAGCCGAGTCCATTGCCGGGGCCATGAAGGACGACTATACCTCGACTGAGCACCTGTTGATGGCGATGGCCCAGCCAAAAGGCGGCCGGGTGCGCGACTTGCTGGCCCGCCACGGCATCGACTACAACGCCATCCTGCAGGCGCTCGCCAGCGTGCGCGGCTCGCAGCGGGTGACCAGCCAGAACCCGGAGGCGCAATACGAGGCGCTGGCGAAGTACGGCCGCGACCTGACCCAGGAGGCGCGCAAGGGCAAGCTCGATCCCGTGATCGGCCGCGATGAAGAGATCCGCCGAGTGGTTCAGATTCTCAGCCGCCGCACCAAGAACAACCCGGTGCTCATCGGCGAGCCGGGCGTGGGCAAGACGGCCATCGTCGAGGGGCTGGCGCAGCGCATCGTCAACGGCGACGTGCCTCTGGGGCTGAAAGACAGGCGGCTGGTGTCGCTCGATCTGGGCGCGCTGGTGGCCGGGGCCAAGTATCGCGGCGAATTCGAGGAGCGGCTGAAGGCCGTCCTGAAGGAGGTGCAGGAGTCAGAGGGCGAGGTCATTCTCTTCATTGACGAGATGCACACGCTCATCGGCGCGGGCGCGGCTGAGGGAGCCATGGACGCCAGCAACATGCTCAAGCCGATGCTGGCCCGCGGCGAGTTGCACGCCATCGGCGCGACGACGCTGGACGAGTACCGCAAGCACATCGAGAAGGACGCGGCGCTGGAGCGGCGCTTCCAGCCCGTCTTCGTGGACGAACCCAACGTCGAGGACACCGTCTCCATCCTGCGCGGCCTGAAGGAGCGCTACGAGGTTCACCACGGCGTGCGCATTACCGACGCGGCGGTCATCGCCGCGGCCACGCTGAGCCACCGCTACATCACCGACCGTTTCCTGCCCGACAAGGCCATCGATCTCATCGACGAGGCCGCCAGCCGCCTGCGCATGCAGATCGACAGCAAGCCGGCCGACCTGGATGAGGTGGATCGCCAGCTCATGCAACTGGAGATCGAGCGCGAGGCGCTGAAGAAGGAAAAGGACAAGGCCAGCCAGGAGCGGCTGGGCCGTCTGGAAGAGGAGCTGGCCAATGCCAAGGAGCGCAGCACCGAGCTGGCGAGCCGCTGGCAGGCCGAGAAAGACGCCATCCAGCGCGTGCAGACGATCAAGGAAGAGATGGACGCGGCGCGCGTGCAGATCGAGCAGGCGCAGCGCAACTACGATTACCAGAAGGCGTCGGAACTCCAGTTTGGGCGCATGCGCCAGCTAGAGAACGACCTGGCCGCGGCCGAGCAGCAGTTGCGGACGATGCAGGCCGAAGGCGCGATGCTGAAAGAAGAGGTCGACGCCGAGGATATAGCCGTCATCGTCAGCAAGTGGACGGGCATCCCGGCCACCAAGCTGCTGGAGGGCGAGGTCGAGAAACTGGTCTACATGGAAGAGCGTCTGCATCGCCGCGTCGTCGGGCAAGAGGAGGCCGTCAGCGCCGTGGCTGCCGCCGTGCGCCGCAGCCGCTCTGGCCTACAAGACCCCAACCGGCCCATCGGCTCGTTCATCTTCCTGGGGCCGACCGGCGTGGGTAAGACGGAACTGGCGCGGGCGCTGGCCGAGTTCCTGTTCGACGACGAGCGCAACATGGTGCGCATCGACATGAGCGAGTACCAGGAGCGCCATACCGTCGCCCGGCTCATCGGCGCGCCGCCCGGCTACGTGGGCTACGAGGAGGGCGGGCAACTCACCGAAGCCGTCCGCCGCCGGCCCTACAGCGTCGTGCTGTTCGATGAGATCGAGAAGGCGCATCCCGAGGTCTTCAACGTCTTCCTGCAAGTGCTGGACGACGGTCGGCTGACTGACGGCCAGGGGCGCACGGTAGATTTCCGCAACACGGTCATCATCATGACCAGCAACGTCGGCAGCCAGTACATCCTGGGCGACACCGATGAGGAGACGCTGCGGGCGCGGGTGATGGAGGCGATGCGCAACCACTTCCGGCCGGAGTTCCTGAACCGGGTGGACGAGATCGTCATCTTCCACCGGCTGGGGCGGGAGCAGTTGCGCGAGATCGCCGAGATTCAACTCGACCACGTGCGCGGCCTGCTGGCCAAGCGCCATGTCACGCTGTCGCTGACCGAGGCGGCCACCGACCTGCTCATCGAGGAAGGGTACGACCCGGTGTACGGGGCGCGCCCGCTCAAGCGCGTGCTCCAGCGGCGCATCATTGACCCATTGGCGATCCGCGTCATCCAGGGGGACGTGCGCGAGGGAGATCACGTGGTGGTCGAGGTGAATGACGGAGAGTTGGATTTCCGCGTTGTAGAGACAGGGGAAGTTGAGGAATCTGTCGCCGCCTAGGCATTGCAGTCTACGCTAGACCGGCTTGTAGTTTGGGCGCTAAGCGTACTCAAGGCAGGGCTTCTGGCGCCGGAAGCCCTGCCTTGAGTATCTGTCTTCACGTTTCTCTGATCGAAACGCAGTCCCTTCGCGTTCTCACTCAGAGTAGGCTATAAAGACCTAGCGTGGCACACAATCGACCCTGACCCAATCGCCGCTCTGAGAGCGCGGTACGTTAGGATAGCACACGTTTCTCCGACCGAGTACGCCGGTCGTTTGTATGGTCACAGTCCCGACCCACCACCACCCCGTGGTCTTGACGGTAAGGCGGGTGCAGGGGATAAGGGTCGTGTTCGTAGTACGCCACGTCACCAGCGTTCCATTGTGGTTACGACCGGTCACCGTCGCCGTGTTCCACCAGCAGCCCACGCCAACTTCCAGCTGTTGTCCGTTCGAACCGGCTCGGGCCACCTGATGGGTCATGAGTAACATGACGCCTAACAGGGAGATCATCAGCACCAACAGTAGCGTCGTTTTCTTTGTCATGGCATTACTCCTGGACTTGTACTCGGCAATCACTTGAGTTGTTGCCATTATCATAGTCCAGATGACCGGCCACGTAATCAGAAATACCTACCAACAAGTATCCTAACCCCTCGGAGAGGACCGACGTTGTACCTACCGCGCACTGACCTATCAAGCCCTGTCATTTGGTGCTATAATGCGCTGTATGGATGAGATGCTGCAAGCAGCCCCTCTGGCCCGTACTCGTCAGGAGGCGTTACCGCCACTGGAGAACGGCGATCACCTGACGCGCGCCGAGTTCGAGCGACGCTACGCGGCACAGCCCCACCTGAAAAAAGCTGAATTGATCGAAGGAGTTGTTTACGTGCCGTCTCCGGTTAGCCTAACACATAGCCGCCTCCATGCAGCCGTTATGGCATGGCTTGGTACTTATTGGGCTTCTACACCTGGCCTTGAATTATTCGATAACGCCACGGTCATACTAGACCGCGAGAACGAGGTGCAACCAGACGCCGCGCTGTGCGTTGCTAGAGGAGGCCAGACTAAGGCCAGCGGCAATTACTTGCAAGGCGCGCCGGAGCTAATTGTAGAGGTGGCCGCCACGAGCGCAGCGTACGATCTGCACGAGAAGTTGCGGGTCTATCGCCGGAGCGGCGTGCGCGAGTACGTGGTGTTGCTGGCTCAGGAGCAGCAGACGATCTGGCATCGCCTGAATGAGGGGCGCTACGATACGGTCACGGCCGACGAAGACGGCGTTATTCGCAGCGAAGTTTTTCCGGGCCTGCATTTCCGGCCTGACTTGTTCTGGGCCGACGATCTAGCCGGGCTGCTGAGCGCGTTGCAGGTGGGCCTGGCGACGGCTGAACACAAATCATTTGTTGAGTTGTTGGCGCAAGCTTCTTAGCCGTCCTACACCCCATCAAACTCCGGCCGGTAGCGCACCACGCCGGTCGCCCCTTCTAGCGCCCCCGCTCGCAGTTCCGCCACCATAAAGTACGGCTCCGCCACGTCGTGCTCCCAACGAATGCCCAGTGGCCGCGACGGCCGGAAGCCAAATCGCGGATAGTACTCCGCGTGGCCCAGCACCATGCACAAGCCGTAGCCGGCTTCACGGCATCTGTCCAACCCGGCCCGCACCAATTCGCCGCCAATACCCAGCCGTTGATAGGCCGGCAACACGGCCATCGGGCCCAGCGCGGCGGTGTCCACCACGCCCTCCTCCCCGGTCAACGTTGCCGGACTGAACAGGATGTGGCCGACAACCGCGCCGTCTTGCTCGGCAACCAGTGAATCGATGACCGCGCCCGCCCGGCGCAGGGCGTCGACCAGGTTGGCTTCGGCTGGCCGGCCGAAGGCCACTTCATTAACCTGGCGCACCGCCCTGTAGTCGTTTTCCGTCTCACTCCTCACTACCATGTCATCCCTCCAGCACGTAGGTATATCAGCTTACGTTGTAAGTATTATTTACCTAATGACATGCAATTATGCACTATTAGCTGCATGTGGATTTCTAATACCTTCGTAAGGTTAATCGTAAGGTGTGTGGCCTATTTTATAGATGCTCCTTACTCCTTCCCACCCCGATGGGAACTGTTCATTCTGCTGGTGGCGTCATTCCCAAGGTGGCGCCACCTCCCCTTTTTCCCCAGCGCAATGATACGTGGCAAACGTCACCCCGCGTCCATGACGTTCGTTACTTTCGCCAGGGCCAACCGCGCTTTATAATCACCGTATACTTGCATGAACCCCGGCCGCCGCGCGGCCGCTCGCTATGGAGAGAAGTCACATGAAGAAAGAACTCGTCAAGGACTGGATGTCTACGGAAGTCGTCACAATCACGCCCGACACGACTTTGCCAGAAGCGCACCAGATCATGACGAACGAGGAGATTCGCCGCCTGCCCGTTGTCGATAGCGACGGCCGGCTCGTGGGCATCGTCACCATTGGCGACGTGCGCAGCGCGGAACCCTCGCCCGCCACCTCCCTGAGCATCTGGGAGATGAACTATCTGCTCTCGACGCTCAAGGTCGAGAAGATCATGACCACCACCCCGTGGACAATCACGGCCGAGGCCACCATCGGCGAGGCGGCGCGGATGATGCTGGAGCACCGGGTCAGCGGCCTGCCCGTTGTGGATGAGGAACACCACGTCATCGGCATCATCACCGAGTCGGACATTTTCAGCATGGTCGTTTTGCATGAGTGGGGCCACGAGGCTGAGCACGCCTAGCACGGCGCTATGGGCAGCCCCGCCCGCTTCCAGGCAATCATCCCCCCACTGACGTCCGTTACGTCATAACCGGCCCGCTTCAGCTGCCGCGCCGCGATGGGACTGCGGTGGCTGGAGCGGCAAATAGTCAGGATCGGCCGGTCGCGCGGCAGCTCGGCCAGCCGGCCGCCAAATTCCGTGAGCGGGATCAGCACCGCGCCTGGAATGACCCCGGCGCGCGTTTCTACCGGCTGGCGCACGTCTACGATGACGACCCGCGCGTCGGCTTGCAACCGGCGGTACGCCTCGTCCGGGCTTACGCTTGGTACTTTCCCTGCCAGCAAAGCATCAAGAAGTCCCATAAACCGTTCTCCACGCCTCAACATTAACCGCAGATAAATATCTGTGCAAAACCTGTATAATCTTCGTAAATAACCTGTACACGCAAATGGCGTCGGCAAATGGGCCGGCGACCTCAGAATGATACAGTACGGAGGTTAGCATGAAATTGAGTGGAACCCACAAGTTTGTGTATGGTCTGGTCATCGCTGCGCTGGCGCTGTTGGCAGTTGCGCCCGCCTTCGCGCGCCCCACGCAGAACATCGTCGAGATCGCCGCATCGAACCCCGATTTCTCGACCCTGGTCGCCGCCGTCCAGAAGGCTGGATTGGTGGACGCGCTGGACGGCCCCAAGCGGCTCACCGTCTTTGCCCCGACCAACGACGCCTTCGATGCGCTGGCGGCCGAACTGGGCTATCACAACGGCATGGCCCTGGTGCGCGCCCTGCCGGCCGAGCAGTTGACGCCCATCCTGCTCTACCACGTGACCAACGGCAATCGCCCGGCCAACAGCCTGTTCCCGCCGAAGAGCGTGCGCATGCTCAGCGGTGAGACGGCCCAGACGACCTGGGGCGGCGGCGTGCGGGCCATTGACGGCCAGCCGATCCTGGCGACGAACATCCGCGCCACGAACGGTTTCATCCACGTCATCGGCGGCGTGATGCTGCCCTAACAGCCGAAATCGTCCCGGCTGCATAGAAAACCGCTCCGCATGGAGCGGTTTTTGTGTTCGTAGTCAGGCAATTCATTGCCTGACTACGAACAAGCTTTGGCAAACGCCTCCGGTCGGGCGACAATACAGTCAGGATGGAACCTCCCCATGAACGCCCAAACGACCCCTCCCTACGATCTGGTCATTCGCCACGGCACGCTCATCACGGCCGACGCCGTCTATGCTGCCGATCTCGCCATCAATGGCGAAACCATCGCCGCCATCGGTCACAACCTGGATGGGCGGCGCGTCATCGACGCCACGGGCCGCTACGTCATCCCCGGCGCTATTGATATCCACGTCCACCTGGGCATGCCCATCGGCCGCTTCACCTCGACCGATGACTTCTATGATGGCACGCGCGCGGCGGCCTTCGGCGGCACGACGGCCATTGTGGACTTCGTCGAGACGCGACCGGACGAGACCATGCTGGCCGCGCTGGCCGCCCGCCGCGCGCTGGCCGACGAGCGCGTGGCCGTGGACTATGGCCTGCACATGACCATCGGCCCCAGCGACATCGCCAAACTCGATCAGGTGCGCGACGCCCGCACCGCCGGCTGCGGCAGCTTCAAGCTCTACATGGCCTACGGGCTGCGGCTGACGGACGGTGAGCTGCTGCTGGCGCTGGAGGCAGTGCGCGACGCCGGTGGGCTGCCAGTCGTCCACGCCGAGAATTGGGACATCATTACAACGCTCATCCGGCGCAACCTGGCCGCCGGTCGCACCGAGCCGCGCTGGCACCCGCGCAGCCGGCCGGCGGCGCTGGAAGGCGAGGCCGCGGGCCGGGTGATCGACATCGCGGCCCACGTCGGCGCGCCGCTGCACATCTTCCACGTCTCCTGCGCCGCCGTCGTCGAGCGCATCGCCGCGGCCAAGGCGCGCGGCCTGCCCATCACCGGGGAGACGTGCCCACAATACCTGTGGCTGACCGATGAGGTATTCGACCGGCCGGGCGTGTTGGGGGCGCTGCCGGTCTGTTCGCCGCCGCTGCGGCCGGCGGGCGAGCCAGAGGCGCTGTGGGCGGCGCTGCGCTCCGGCGCGCTCGATATGGTGACGACCGACCACTGCCCGTTCACGGCCGAGGAGAAGGCCACCGGTCTGGGCGACTACAGCGCCATCCCCGGCGGCGTGCCCTCCATTGAGAGCCGGCTGGCGCTGGTCTACGCCGGACTGATCGGCGACGAGGAGCCGCCCTCCGCGACGGCGTTGTCACGCTGGGTGGAAGTCAGCTGCACCGCCCCTGCCCGCCGGCTCGGCTTCCGCCGCAAGGGGGCGTTGCTACCCGGTTACGACGCTGATATCGTCCTCTTCGACCCGGCGCGTGAGTTCACCATTTCTCCCGCGTCGCTACACGAAAAGGCGGGGTGGACTCCCTACGACGGGCTAATGGTACGCGGCTGGCCGGCCGTCACCATCAGCCGCGGCGAGGTGCTGGTCATGGATGGCGAATGGCTGGGCCGGCCGGGGCGCGGCCGGTTCGTCGCTAGATAGTAGGTTGGCGGGCGGCGCGCGCTTGCCAGACGATCTCCGCGATCTGCTCCAGGTGATCGGCGTCATGATCCAGCCCGCGCACGAAGCGACCGATGGCGTTCATCGGCTCGCGGTACGGCGTGTAGGGCGTCAGCAGGTCTAACTGAGGCTCGTCGGGCCATACGTCCACCATCGCCAGACGCATGCGGCGGCTCTCCTCCAACCGCTGGCGGCATTGGTCGATAGTGGTCACCGCCCGCCACGGCGTTTCGTAGCGTGTGCGCCCGCCGCGCACAACGCCACGGGCCATTTCGGCCGCCAGAAAGGCCGACTCTTCGGCGGAAGCGGTGACGTGGACTATCACGTGGCCCAGCGTCCAGGCGATGTTCGTTTCCGACTCGTCAACGGCGTAGCGATCGTACGCTTCCGGGTCGGAGGGGACGAAGGCGACATCCTCGTCGGTGCAGCCGGCGATCAGCGCCAACTGCCGGTCGATCATCGCGTTGGTCAGGGCGCGCAGGTCGGCGATGGTCAACCCGGCCGTCCGGTCGGCGATGGGCGCTTCCCGGTCGTTCAGATGTGAGTAGTCCAGCATTATTCGCTCCTTGAAGAAGAACAAGAATCCGCAGCTTACGCAGATTACGCAGATTTCAGAGACGCCCTTGTAAGGTTCCTGCCGCCTGTAAGGACTCTATAGAACAAACCTTAGTCAAGGTTGGGCGGGACGCGGCCGGGGCGGGCCCGCTCGAAGGCGGCGCCGGCAGCCAGCAGTTGTGGCTCAGAGAGAAAGTCGCCGACGAACTGTAGGCCAACCGGGTGACCTTCGGCGTCGAGACCGTTGGGCACGACCAAGGCCGGAAAGCCGGCGGCGGCGAACGATTGCTCGATATAGCCGGTGAGCACGTCCACACCATACTGCTGGAAGATGGTCCGCAACCCGTCGCGCGCGCTCGTCCGGTTGGCTTCGACCGCCGCCGCGTACTGCTCGGCGGTCATGCTGGTGGCTGCCGACTCGGCCACGCTACGATAGCCGTAGGGGGCGCGGTTGGTCGGGTCGGCGGCGTTGATGGCGACCACGTCATGCAGGGAGGCCACCGGCGCGGCGTCGCCCAGCGCGGCCATGAACCGGCCGAGGCTCTCGCGAAAGGCGTAGTAGACCATCGGCTTGAAGGGCGGTGGCTCGGTTAGCCGGGCGGCCTCGAAAGGGATGAGCGCGGCTGGCACACCCTGGGCGCGCAGAGCGGCGACGATGTCCTCCGCTGCAGCGGCCGGAGGTACGAGGTCGCGTAGCCTCCTGGCCTCCTGACCAGTCAGGGGACGGCCAAGCTCCTGCTCACGGGCCTCCAGCGCAGCAGCCACGTCCCCCTGAATGACGCCCACTCGCACCCGGCGCGCCATGTCGGGGGCCAGATAGGGGGTGAAATCACGCCCGGCCAGCGGCGCGGCGTCGGCGGTCGCGGGATCGCCGGAGTCGATGCCATCCGGCCCCAACGCGGCCAGCGCCGACAGAAGGATGGCTACGTCGCGCACCGAACGGCCAAACGGCCCCGGCACGTCCATCCAATCGACCAGCGGCACAACACCACTGCGGCTGATGAGTCCCAGGCTCGTCTTCAGCCCGACCAGGCTGTGGTCGCGCGCCGGCCAGGTGATCGACCCTTGCGTCTCGCTGCCGACGCTGACCGGGGCGAGGTTGGCCGACACAGCGACGGCCGAGCCGCTGCTGGAGCCTGACGGATCGAACGGGCCGTGGGGGTGTTGCGTCTGTCCGCCCAGGGTGCTGAAGCCATTGGGCATACAGGGATCCATCCAGTTGGCCCACTCCGACAGGTTGGTTTTGCCGAGGATGATGGCCCCCGCCTCACGCAATCGGGCAACCAGGAAGGCGTCGCGCGCCGGCCGCCACTCGCGCAGGGCGTAGGCGCCGGCCGTGGTGCGCATGCCGTCGCCGGTGGCGATGTTGTCCTTGACCAGGATGGGGATACCGTGGAGCGGGCCGCGCCGGCCGGCGGTCATCCGCTCCACGTCCAGCGCGGCAGCGATTTGCAGGGCGGCCGGGTTGAGTTCCAGCACGGCGTTGAGCCGGTCGACGTCGTGGCGAGCGATGCGCTCGACGTAGTAGGTCACCAGTTCCACCGATGTCAGCGCGCCATGGTCTAGCAGCGCGCCGATGGCCGGCAGCGATGATTCCAGCAGCCAGCCATCCAGCTCACGCCGCCGCGCCTCGGTCAGTCGGGCGATGGTCGCGGCGAAAGGGGACAGATCGCGTGGACGCTTGGCGGTGTAGGCCGGTTCGGCCAATGGGAAGCGGTACTCAGGGCATTGGGGCTTGTTCATAGCGGGAAGCATCCACAGATTTCGCAGATTACCACAGATTCAGAGGCATTCTCACGCAAAGACGCAAAGTACGCAAAGCAAAGGAGGAACTCCTTCTTTGCTTTGCGTCTTCGCGTGAGCATCTTAACTCTGCGTCATATGCGCAATCTGCGGACCCTTTTCGTCACGATGACTCTTAGGCAGCGTGATGGGGGCAACCGGCGGCGGCCTCATGGGGTGTGGCGGCCACGGCCAGTTCCAGTTGCGGCTTGCGGCGGTAGCGGATGATCGTCGGGCTGGGCCGGTTGGCGCCCGTGCTGCGAGCGACGTGCGGCTTGCGCGTCACCAACTCCAGATCGAACTGCTGCAAGAGCAGCGTGGTGATGACCGAGATCTCGTTGTTGGCGAAGTTCATACCGGTGCACTTGTGCATGCCACCGCCAAAGCCTACCAGGGCGAATCGGTCGGCCTTGTCCTCTTCGCGTCCCGGCGCGAAGCGCAACGGATCATAGTAGTCCGGTTCGTCGAAGAGTTCGGGCAGGCGGTGGGCCAATTCGGTCGCCAGCTGCACTTTCCAGCCGACGGGAATCCGGTAGCCGCCAACCTCGATCTCTTCATCTACGTCGCGCATCAGCATGTCGGCCGACGGCCGCAGCCGCTCCGTCTCGGTCACGGCATAGCCCATGTGGGTCAGGGCGTGCAACAGTTTGCCGTCAACCGGCTGGCCATAGGGGGCAAGCCGGTCGATCTCCTCCTGAACCAGCTCCAAATACTCCGGATGCTGCAACAAAAGGATAACGTTCCACGCTGCCTGACCGGCTGTTGTCTCGTGGCCGGCGAACATCAGGCCCAGCATCATGTTCAGCAGCAACTCGTCCTCGACCGGCTCATCGGTGTCGGTGTAGCGCGCGTTGACAAAGTCCTGCAAGAAGTCGTTGTACGCCTCGGGATGAGCGCGCCGCTCTTCCAGAATGGGCATCAACATCTGGGTCATACGCTCCTTAGCCCGGTCGCGCCGCCAGAATTTGGGCAGCGGCAGGTTCGGGGGCAGAATGGGGTCGATGGACTTGCTCAGGTCGGCATACAAGTCCCAGAATTCGCGGCCGATCTCTTCCTGGAAGCGGTCGCCCATCAGCGCGTGGCCGGCAATTTCCTGGGCCAGCCAGCCCATGGTCTCAACGATCTCGAACTCGCCCTCATCATCCAGCGAATCGAGCCACTCCTGCACTTCGCGGCCCATGACACTGATGTAGTGCACCATCTTCTCGCGCCGAAAAGCCTGGGTAATGAGCGGCTTCTGGCGCAGGTACACGTCATGCCCGGCCATGAAGAACACTTCTCCAAAAATGGCCCGCAGGAATTGATAGGAGGTGCCTATGTTAAGCTTCTTGTCCGTCTCCATGAAGAAGACCCGGTGATTCTCCGGGCCCATGACCACGGCGACGTTCTGCGGGCCAAGCTTGACGGTGAATACCTTGCCCACCTCTTCCAGCCCACGCTGGAGCAGTCCGGCGCGGTTGCGGCCGAATTCGATGAGGTGGCCGATTCCCGGCATGGCGCCGGAAAGAACCGGCGGTGTGGATAGTTGAATCGCTTCCATAGCTCTACCTTCCATAGCTCTACCTTGCACTCCTTGTCGGTGAACGGTCGCGAACGCCGGCCGTTCAGGCGTGTTTTGAGACAATCGTTCCAGCATCAGGGCATGGAAATGGCTCCCCACCCCAAAGGCGCGACACGTTCTAAATGGTCGCTTCCGCCGGCGGCTCCCCGAACAGAGGTTAACAGTCCAAGACGGCCAGCGTCAGCGCCGCCGTGGTTTCCAAACGCCCGCGGTCAGGGAAGACCTTGACGATCAGGGCCAGACCGTACATACCGAACAATAAGTAGCGCGCCAAGTCCAGCGCTGGACTGCGCGCACCGATCTCGTCATTGGCCTGGGCCGCCGCCAGGCGACCGGCCAACAAGGCGCAGATGTCGTCGAAGTGTTCGCGCAGCAGGCCGGCCACAATCGGGTCGCGCGCGCCCAACTCGACGGCCGCGTTTAGCGTAAACGAGCCGCGCTGCCCTCCATCGGCCATCAGACTATCGATCAACTCCGCGAACATGCCGGCCAGGGTCTCGCACAGCGGCCGCGGCTGGGCCAACAGTTGGCGCACTTGTTCATACTCGATGCGGCGGTAGCGCTCCAGAGCCGCCCGGTAGACATCCTGCTTGTCGCCGAACGTGTTGTAGATGCTGCTGCTGCTGATGCCGACATAGGCGATCAGGTCGCGGATCGAGGTAGCCTCATATCCATGCTCCCAGAACAGGTTCATGGCCCGTTCCAGAGCTGCATCTTGCTCGAATTCCTTTGGCCTTGCCATAAACCATAGTATAGCATATATGGAACGGGTGCTTCATTATTACTCAGCTTTTGTTTAGGGCCATGGTACAGGTCCTAATCAGGCAATTCGTTGCCGCTCTGATTCCTTCCGTGAAGAACGGCGATGAATTGCCTGACTACGAACCGGACAGGCTGCGCTACGGGTGCACTATACGATTGTCCCGTTGTTTGGGGCATAATGGGTGATAAGATAAGCCGACGCAACATACGGAGGGAATTCCATGAATATTACCATTCGCCGCGCCACCCCAGACGACGCCGAAGCCTACGTTCGCATCTTCAGCGGCCCGCGGGCCATTGCGGGCACGCTCCAAATCCCTTACACGTCGGCCGAACAACGCCGCAAACGTCTCATGGAAACCCAGGAAGGCAGCCACCCGTTGGTGGCGGTGGTGGACGGCGAGGTCGTCGGGCATCTGACGCTGCACCAGCACATGCGCTCGCCACGCCGCCGCCACAGCGGCTCGCTGGGCATGGCCGTGCACGACGAGTGGCAGGGCCGGGGCGTCGGCACGGCGCTCATGGCCGCCTGCATCGATCTGGCCGACAACTGGCTAAACCTGCATCGGCTGGAGTTGGACGTCTACGTGGACAATGAGCGGGCCATCCGGCTTTACACCAAGTTCGGCTTTGAGATTGAGGGGACGATGCGCGACTACGCCTGGCGCGATGGGCGCTATGTGGATACCTACTTCATGGCCCGGCTGAAGCCGGTGAAATCCGGTTAGGCTCTCTGGCGAAAGCCCATACCTCTGTCAAAGATTGATTTGTGCCTAAGGTCTATTGTGACAATTGCAACCATCCGTAGACTGGGGGCATAGACCAATTCCTGTCATAAGGAGAGTGAAGATGGCTTTCGCTTACACAAATTCAAAGGGACAGACCTATTATCTGCATGGCCGTGAAGTGCAGCTGAACAACGACCACCAGCGCACGATCTACTTCTTCGCCAAGGATCAGCGCGACGGCGTGCTGAACACAGTTCCCGACGGCTGGCAGGTGATGGAAGGCCGCAACGCTTTGCCCGTGTTGGCCAAGCAAGAGGGCAACGGATCGGGCAGCAAAAGCAAGTCCGCTCGGAGCAACGCGAACGGTAAGAGGAGCAACGGCCGGAAGCGCTAACCGCGTTACCGGCAAGGTCGCGCCAACCCCAGGTGTCACCAAATCCGTTCATTGATCAAAAGCCGCGGAGCGAGCCCAACTCGATCCGCGGCTTTTTCGATCAGGACTCCTCAAAGGAGTCGGTAGTAAAGGCGTAGAGCCGCGCCCGCGCCGGCCAGGCGTCGGTGGGCAAACCGGCCTTGTGGCAGAGATTGCGGACAAATTCCGCCTGATCCCAGTCGAAATGAACCGGCACTTCGGGCAGTAGCAGGCCGCGCCGCCCGCTGCCGCTGATGAGCAGCCCGTCGCGGCCGATCGCGATGTCGTCCAGGTCGCGCACCGGGCGCATGGCTGACAGGATGGAGATCTCGATGAGCAGTGTATCAAGTTCTTCCGGCTGCACCGGGTAGAAACGAGGATCAACGGTAGCCGCTTTGACCGCCGCACTTTGTACGGCCAGGTAGAGCGGCAACTCCGCTTCCACCTGACCGATGCAGCCCCGAAGCTCGCCCTGCTCCTCGCCCGGCAGCGCGACCTGGCCCGCCACCGGTCGCACGCGCAGCGTCACGAAAACGGCGGCCAGGCGCTGTAACCACGGATCGTTCGTCTCGTAGGGCGTCGTGTCGCCGGTCGTGACATAGGCGGCAATGGTCTGGCGCGCCAGGCGCAACAGTTCCAATCGCTCGGCTGTGTGATCCTCGACGGCGGCCTCTTCCACGATTCTATCGTCCATAGCCAGCCTCCCTGCGCCCATTATACATCAGAAAGGCTGCGCGTCTCTGGCGATAGGGCCATCGTAGTCAGGCAATTCATTGCCGTTCTTCGCGCGAGGAGGGAAAGAACGGCAATGAATTGCCTGACTACAACCCTTTCTAGGGCGCGGGGGTCTCCGTGCCCGCCGGCGCGACCTGTTCGGCGATGTTGGTGAACGAGGCCGTGGCCACCGTCTCGTCGCTGCTCGCGTCGACCACGGCGATAATCAGCGACGGCTCGGTAATGGGCGTGTCTGTACCGGGCCAGGTCGTCGGGAGCGTGACGAGTGTCTGGAACGCGCCATTGTCATCCACGGTTACCTGTCCCAGGTCTTCGGCGTTGAGCTCCGCCTCGGTAGCGCCCATACGGATGACCAACTCGCGGCCCGGCTCCAGCCCCTGGCCATCGATCCGCATCTGCTGGCCGACCGCGCCACTGGACGGGTCAATCGTCACAAACGATTCAAGCGTCTCCCCCTCAAAGGGGACGGTCGCCACGCCGCGAATGTCGCCGTCCTCGGTGACGACTTCCACCAGTAGTTCCGGCCCGGTAATGGGCGTGCCGTCGAGCCAGAGGGCCGGCATCTGTACCTCCAGAGTCACACGCCCTTCGCTGTCGGTCTGCCCCTGGCCCAGCGGGTCGGCCGTGAAGCCGGCCGTCACCGGATTGAGATGGACTTCGACGGCGGTATCCGGTGGGAAACCCACGCCGGTGATGGTGACGGGCATATTCGGCCCAACGGTGGACGGCTCCACCTGGACGGTGGGCGCGTTCTCGCTGTCAACGGGCGCAGGTGGGGTCGTGTGAACCGCCGTATCTTCACAGGCCGCCAGGCCGAACAGCAGGAGCAGGCCGGCCACCAGCGCCAACAATCGTTCCGCATGTTTCATCTTCTTCTCTCCCTTGGACGCGGCGCTTTTGGACACCGCCTTGTGGAGAGATGATAGGGGGTTGCCGTGTCTGGCTCAACGGTTGAATGACCCATCCTTGTTCAGGGGGTGCGCTGTTTGACCGGCGGACGAATCGCCTAATGAGGACAGCGATCCGCAGATTACGCAGATTATTGGGTCTTATTGACTTGTCTCGACCGAAGCCAGCAACGCTCGGGGGAACTCTCTCAGGTTGTGGATGGTCGGCCCAACACCGGGGAGGGCGGCCAGCTCTTGCTGCCACTCGTCCGGCCCCAGGCCAACAATGCAGCCGATCCCGGCCGCGCGCGCCGACTCGATGCCGGCCAGCGAGTCCTCCACCACCACGCAGCGCGCCGGCGGCAGGCCGAGCTTCCCGGCCGCCTCACGATAGATGTGCGGAGCCGGCTTGCCCGGATAGCGGCCCTCGTCGAAGACCAGCTGCGCCAGATCGAACCAGCGCCCTAGCTCCAGGCGCTCGATGAAGAACTGCACGTTGGGCCGGTCGGATGAGGTGGCGATGGTGTGGGGGATGCGGTGGGCCACCAGGAAATCGAGCAAGTCAATCGCGCCGGGCGAGAGTTGAAAGGCGTCGCCCGCCTCCAGGCACAATTGGCGGTAGATGGCCTCTTTCTCGGCCGCCAGGGGTAGCATCGCCTCGCGGGTGATGGGTTGGCCGAGCACGTAGCGGAAGATGTCGAGGTTCACCTTACCGTGCACTTGCTCGAGCATCTCCCGGTCGGTCATGGGATAGCCGCGCAGTTGGGCGGAGTAACGCCGCCACGCCTCTTCGTGCAACGGGCTGTCCCACAGAAGGACACCGTTAAAGTCAAAGATTAGCCCCGCAAAAGGAGCCTCATGATTTGTGGATTGATTCATGCTGTCGAATAGATCTCGTACAACTACCTAAATAAAATCTGCGCAATCTGCGCAATCTGCGGATTCTTCTTCTAGGCCAGCAACTCCCACTCCTCCAGCAGCGCCTCCAGTTGTTCGCGAGCGGCAGCGTATTCCGCCTCCAATGCGGCCAGCTTCTCGCCGTCGACCGTGGCGCGGGCCGCGTCCAGGGCCTCGCCCGCCTGGGCCACCCAGAGTTCGACGTCTTCCAGGGCCACTTCGATCTCGCGGCGGCGGCGCTCGTTCTGCTGGCGGGCGCGCTTGTTCCAGCCTGGCCTGCCCCCTCCCCCCGGCCCTTTCCCGTCGGGAGAGGTAACGCCTCCACCCGGCTCGACCGCCACGTCGAGCCCTACGCCGGTCGGAGCGGACACTTCAGGCTCAAGCTCTGGCGAAGCGGGCGTAGCGTGTTCGAGCACAGCCGGCGATACGGGCACGGGCAGAGATTCGGCCGTTCCATCACGCAACGCCAGATAGGTCTGGTAGTTCGCGGGGTAGACGAAGAGTTGACCGTCCTCGATAGACCATATCTGTTCGGCCAGCCGGTCGATCAGATAGCGGTCGTGGGAGACGAGCAGAATGGTGCCGTTGAAGGCCTCCAGCACCTCTTGAAGGACTTCCTGCGACGGGATGTCGAGGTGGTTGGTCGGCTCG
>NZ_JAYRVJ010000376.1:0-2940 GCF_041918635.1 Promineifilum sp. (SeqCode) | reverse complement strand
GCCGGCGCTGGCCGGCCGGGTGGCCTGGCGCGGTGGCCTGGCCGACGCCGAATTGGCGGTTGAGATGGCTACGGCGCACCTATTGGTCGTGCCGTCCAGCTACGAGGGCTTCGGCATCGTCTATCTGGAGGGGATGGGTTTTGGCCTGCCGGCCATCGCCACGACGGCCGGGGCAGCGGCCGAGTTGATCAGCGACGGCGTGAATGGCTATCTCGTGCCGCCCGGCGACGCGGCGGCGCTGGCCGAACGCATCGCGACGCTGGCCGTCGACCGAGAGCAGCTGGCCCAAATGAGCGCCGCCGCCCGCGAGCGCTTCGCCCGCCACCCGACGTGGGAGCAATCAACCGCTTCAATCCGGGCCTTTTTGCTCCAACTAGGCAGATAAGAGGAACACAGAGAGACACAGAGATCACAGAGTTCTCTGTGTCTCTCTGTGTTCCTCTCCTGAATCTGCTATCGTTCCTTTCTGATCATGGAGTACTCCTTTACCCGCTACTTAGCCGCCAAGCGCACCGTGGACGACCGCGCGCTCAATGACCACGTCTGGCGCACACTGCGGGCGGCGCTGCCGGCCGGGCCGCCGGACATCCTGGAGGTCGGCGCGGGGGCGGGCGCGATGGTCGAACGGTTGGCCGAGCGCGGGCTGCTGGATGCGGGCGGGCGCTACACGGCCATTGACGCCGACCCGGCCAATGTGGAAGAGATGGCGCGCCGGTTGCCGGCCCGGTCGCTGCCCGTGGCGCTGGAACTGGAGGCGATCGACCTTTACGACTTCGCCCGGCGCGAGCGCGGCCGGCGGGCGTGGGATTTGCTGGTCGCCCACGCCGTGCTGGACCTTCTGGACGCGCCGCGCGCCCTGCCGGCGTTGTTCGCGCTGCTGCGGCCGGGCGGGCTGTTCTACTTCAGCATCAACTTTGACGGGCTGACGATCCTGGAGCCGCCGGTTGACCCGGCGTTTGACGAGCAGGTGGTGGCTCTTTATCACCAGACGATGGACGAGCGACGGGTGAGCGGCCGGCCGTCGGGCGACAGCCGCAGCGGTCGTCGCCTCCTGTCGCAGCTACCGGCCGCCGGCGGGACGATCCTGGCCGCGGGCAGTTCCGACTGGGTGGTGCTGCCGCGCGACGGCCGCTACCCGGCCGACGAGGCGTACTTTCTCCACCACCTCCTGCACTTTTTTGAGCACTCGCTGACCGGCCGGCCCGAGCTCGACGCGGCGCGCTTGGCTGGCTGGCTGGCCCGCCGCCACGCCCAGGTCGAGGCGGCTGAGCTCATCTTCATCGCGCACCAATTGGACATCTGCGGTCGGATCGGTTAGAAGAAGAATCTCACGCAAAGCGCGCAAAGAGCGCCAAGAACGCCAAGAGAAATTCCTTACTTTGCGTTCTTGCCGCTCTTTGCGTTCTTAGCGTGAGCTCTTCTTCCTATTCGTCGCTAATACCCGTCGGCTACCCCACCATAGGCCGAACACCCCCACCAGGCTATCGCGGGCGCGGATAAGGAGGCTAACGCTCAGGCCGACGGCCGGATCGAGGCCCAGCGCCCCATAGGCCAGGGTCTGGCTTAGTTCCAGCGCGCCCAGCCCCGCCGGTAGGAGCAGCAGGATGGCGATGCGGGCGGCAGTGATGGCCGTCACCAGTTGCGGCAGCGTCAGGCGCACGCCCAGGAAGTTCACCATCAGCCAGTACTCGCCGATGAGCGCCGCCCAACTGACCAGCGTGACAGCGATGGCCGCGGCGAAGGCCCACGGGGCGCGGGCGGCGAAACGGCCGACCTGCCGCTCGCTCTCTTCCAGCGTCGCCGCGGCGGCCGACAGGCGCGGCGCGGCTCGGTGCAGAAAGGGCAGTCCCGCCATGCGCCGCGCCGCGCGGGTCGCCGGGTAGTAGCCGCGTCCGGTTACGCCCAGGTAGAGCAGGGGCATGAACAGCAGGGCTGCGGCCAGTCCGAGCGCCTGCTGGCCCGCCTGTTGTGGCACGATGCGCCAGCGCAGGACGGCGGCGATGCCCAGCAGCAGAAAGGCGAAGTTGACGCTGAACTCGATGGCCTTGTCCAGGGCCACGGCGGCCAGCGCGGCGCTGCGCGGCACGCCCTGCTCCCGCTCCACCAGCAGCACTTGCAGCGGCTCCCCGCCGACGTGCGGCCCCGGCGTGAAGTAGCTCAGCCCGAAGACGGCCAGCCGGTAGCCGAGCAGAAGGCCGAACGGCACGCGGTATCCCTGACCGCGCAGCAGCACCCACCAGCGGCCGGCCAGCGTCAGCAGGACGAAGCCGTTAGCGGCGACCAGCACGGCGATCTGCCACAGCCGCAGCCGCTTAATGATGGTCAGGACTTCCTGGAATGAGATGGCCTGCACGATGAGGAATAGTAGCCCCGCGCCGAGCAGCCAGGGCAGGAGACGCAGGAAGGCGCGGCGGGTCATCTTCCACCCAGACGGCGGTACATGAAGCGCTCCTCGGCCGGCCAGAGCGCCAGCGGGCCGGGGCCGAGCAACTGGATGAAAACGGTGCAGACGAGGGCCAGGCCGTTGTCCCAGTGCAAGCCGCGGGTCAGAACGTCAAAGCCGATGGGCACAGCCAGGGCGATGGACAACAGCCGCGGCAGGACGCCCAGACCGACCAGCGCCGCGCCGAGCAGGGCGGTCGCGCCGGCGACCGCAGCCAGGAACGCCGGAGCGGGGACGCCCCAACCGGCTAGCAAATCGCGCCACGCCGCCGGCTGGAGGGGTGAGGAGGCGGCCCGCAGGATGCCGGCCATGCCGACGATCAGCAGCAGCCGCCAGACCGGCGGCAACCAGACAGCGAACAGGCGGTAAAGGAAGCGCTGCACGCGCAAGTAGGCGGAGTGGCGTGGATCGAGGACGCCGCTGGCGACCAGCCAGTCGCGCAGGAAGCCCAGCCCGGTCGCGGCGGCGAAGAGGCTCCCGGCGATGAGCGCCATCGG
>NZ_JAYRVJ010000375.1:0-1878 GCF_041918635.1 Promineifilum sp. (SeqCode) | reverse complement strand
GAGGCGGCAGGCGCGGCAGCGGCCGCACGGCCGCGCGCCCGGCTCGGCCTCGCAATTGAGCGCGGCGGCAAAGGCGCGGGCCAGCGTCATCTTGCCGATCTGGTCCGGCCCGGTGAACAGGTAGGCGTGGCCGGCCCGGTCGTGGGCCAGCGCCCCGGCCAACAGCCGGACGGCCCAATCGTGGCCGACAACGTGATGCCAGCCGGGGGGGAGGGTGTGCATGGGATTATTGTACCCCGCGGCGGGGAAGTGGCACGTAACATGAATGCGAGAGTGAGGAGCGCCGTCAGGAAATCGTCAGATCACCCAGGTCAATCTTCGCCCCAACGGCCATGAGAAAATCAAGGCCGATGATACCGTCGAGATCGAACCCGTAATCTAGCGCGCCTACCTCAACTTCAAAGCCGCGCACGCGCAAACCTCCGACGGTTAGCGCATCTATCTGCTTGGAGAAAACGAACTCCGTGCCACCCACGCCCCTGATGCGGCGAATCATGTCATCCGGTTCCATGCGAACGCCGACGGTCAGAAGGCGCTCGACCTGGAACAGCGTGCCGGCCGAACCGGTATCCAGCAGGGCGTTCTCAATAGTCAGGAGTTGACCGCCGTACTCAATCTCGGCGGTGACGAACGGCAGGCCGTCACGGATGGTGAGATTCATGAAGCGCTGTGGGATTCGGCCAGACGAACACCAAGCCAAACGCGCTCGGCGATGTCGAGCTGTTCGCGGTCGGTGTGGAGGATGTAGAATTCGCGATTGGCGGCCTCGTGATGAAGTTTCATATAGCGTCGCCAGGCCGCAATCGAATCGGGAAAGGTGTCGATCACGGCCAGTTCTTCAAGCACGCGCTGCCCCCCCTCGGAATGGGCCGCCATCGCCTCGACCAACAACCATTGGCTCGGGTAGTTTTCGCGCACGGTATTCCACTTCATCTCGATAAGTTCCTCTACCGCCATTGTAGCACAAGGATGATCGAAACCGAGTTTCTTCTGAGAATCTTGGTTACAACTGCCCATTTCGGCCGGAATGCGCTACCCTTATAGGCACCTACTTATAGTAGAAACCGAGTTTCTCAGAAGAAACTCGGTTTCTAGTGCACGGAGAGAAGTCCAATGAAACGCTATCCATTGCGCGCGGCGCTGGCCGCCCTCTTGCTCATGGCTCTGCTGTTCGGCTGCGGCGGCGCGGCTGAAGAGACGCCCGAGGCCACGGAGGCCGCCACCGAGGTGGCCGAAGTCGCCCCCACCGAGGCGGCCCCGGCGACTGCCACGACGGCCGCGCCGGCGGCCACGCCCACCACGGCGGCCACCCTGCCGCCGCCGCCCCCGCCGACGGCCGTGCCCACGGACGTGCCGCCGACGGCTACCGCGACGCCCGCTGTCACCGACACGCCGACGGCCACGGCTGTCCCGCCCACGCCCATCCCGCCCACGCCGCGGCCGGTTCAGCCCACGGCCATCCCGCCGACGGCCGCGCCGCCGACGAACACCCCTGTGCCGCCCCCGCCCTCTTTCAGCGCCAACGGTCTGGTTGGCGAGCACTTCGCCCTGCAAGACCGCGCCGAGCTGAGGACTAACGGCAACATATGGTTCGAGTTTCGTGTCGGCAACACCACCGGCGGCGACGTGCAGTACTCGGCCGTCGGCGTCATGCCCAAGAAGGATGGGGTGGATAGGCCTGAATGGCTCCAGGACAGTTGGGCCGGCCCGGACGTGTTCGTGAAACCCGGCGGTCTGACGTGGGAGGATCACATCAACCTGCCCGAGCCGGGCAACTACACCCTCCGTCTGGTCATCTGTTTCGACGGCTTTGACCCCTGCCTGCAAAACCGGGGCACGTGGATCTCCTTCTCGCCTGAGATTCCGATCTCGATCCAG
>NZ_JAYRVJ010000374.1:0-10222 GCF_041918635.1 Promineifilum sp. (SeqCode) | reverse complement strand
GCATCTGGACGGAAGAGGAGTACGAAAAGCTCCGTGAGGCGCAGAAGGCCAAGCAGGATGAGCATGATCCGATGATGGGGGATTGATATGTCTTTAACGCGCGATGACGTAGCCAAGATCGCCCACCTCGCCCGGCTGGCGCTGACAGACGAGGAGCTGGCCCACTACCAGGAACAACTGTCGGCCGTGCTCGACTACGCCGCCCGGCTCAACGAACTCGACCTGTCCGGCGTCGCGCCGGCCAGCGCGGCGGCCATCGGGCAGAACGTCATGCGCGACGACGTGATCGCGCCGTCACTACCGCGCGAGGACGCCCTCTTCAACGCCGCCGCCGTGGCGCAGGGGCAGTTCCTCATCCAGTCGGTGCTTGAAGAATAGTATGCAGTGGGTCAGTAGGTCAGTACGTCAGTCGGGATAGACTGACCTACTGACCTACCGGCCCACTGCGTACTGCCTACCCTATGGACATCACAGCCCTAACCCTGACCGAACTGCGCGACGCGCTGCGGCGCGGCGAGACGACCAGTGTGGCCGCCACGCAGGCGATGCTCGATCGCATCGTCGCCTACGACAACGCCCTGCTGAGCTATCTGACCGTGACGGACGAGATGGCGCTGGAGCAGGCGGCGGAGGCCGATCGGCGGCGCGCGGCGGGCGAGGATACACCCCTGCTGGGCGTGCCCGTGGCCGTCAAGGACATCATCTGCACCGCCGGCGTCCAGACCACGGCTGGCAGCCGTATCCTGGAGGGGTTCATCCCGCCCTACAACGCCTTCGTCGTCGACCGGCTGATCGCCGCCGGGGCGGTCATCCTGGGCAAGACCAACACCGACGAGTTCGCGATGGGGTCATCGACCGAGAACTCGGCCTACGTGACCACCCGCAACCCGTGGGATCTGGAGCGCGTACCGGGCGGCAGCAGCGGCGGCAGCGCCGCGGCTGTCGCCGCCGGGCTGGCCTATGGCGCGCTGGGGACGGACACCGGCGGCAGCGTGCGCCAGCCGGCGTCGTTCTGCGGGCTGGTGGGCCTGCGGCCGACCTATGGGCGCATGTCGCGCTGGGGCGTCATCGCCTTCGCCTCGTCGCTGGATCAGGTGGGGCCGTTCGGGCGGACGGTGGCCGACGTGGCCGCGCTACTGGGCGTCACCGCCGGCCACGACCCGCGCGACAGCACCTCGCTCGACGCGCCCGTGCCCGACTATGAGGCGGCGCTGACCGGCGACGTGCGCGGGCTGCGCGTCGGCGTGCCGCGCGAGTACTTCGTGGAGGGCATCGAGCCGGAGGTGGAGGCAGCCGTCCGGGCGGCCATCGAGCAGTTGGCCGCGCTGGGGGCGGACGTGGTCGAGGTCAGCCTGCCGCACACCCGCTATGGCTTGCCGGTCTACTACCTGATCGCGCCGGCCGAGGCCAGCGCCAACCTGGCCCGCTACGACGGCACGCGCTTTGGGCCGCGCGTCGCCGGCGCGGACATGATCGACACGGTACGCCAGACGCGCGCGCTGTTCGGGCCGGAGGTGAAGCGGCGCGTCATGCTGGGAACCTACGCCCTCAGCGCCGGCTACTACGATGAGTACTACGGCCGCGCGCTGAAGGTGCGCTCGCTCATCCGCGACGACTTCCGCCGCGTCTTCGAGACGGTGGACGTGATCGCCGCGCCGACCAGCCCGACGACCGCCTTCCGCATCGGCGAGCGGACGGACGACCCGCTGAGCATGTACCTGGCCGACATCTTCACGCTGCCGCTCAACCTGAGCGCCGGCTGCGGCCTGTCCGTACCCTGCGGCTTCGATAGCCGCGGCCTGCCCATCGGGCTGCAACTCATCGGCGACACACTGCAAGAGGCGCGCATCCTGGACGCCGCCTACGCCTATGAGCGCGCCCGCCCGTGGCACAAGCGCTTACCAGTCGTCGCCGCCGAAGCCGGCGATCTGGCCGCCGAAGCGGGTGACCCGGAAGCGACCGACTGAACCCGCGCCGGCAACCGCCCCGCGACAACTTTTCACGTTTCCCATACCTAAGGGATGGGGGAAAGGGGCTACAATTGGTGGCGAGCTTATGGAGTCGTATACTTGAATAGTGGCGAGTGGTCAGTGAACTGATCACTGCCCACTGGTCACTGACCACTCTCCGGGAAGCCTCATGCTCGATCAGTACGAACCCGTCATCGGTCTGGAGATCCACGCCGAACTGCTAACCGAGTCCAAGATGTTTTGCGGCTGCCGGGTGGTGGCGGCGGACGTTGAGCCAGAGCCGAACACCGCCGTCTGTCCCGTCTGCCTGGGCATGCCGGGCATGCTGCCGGTCATCAACCGGCGGGCGGTGGAGTTCGCCCTGCGCGTCGCCCTGGCGCTCAACTGCACCGTCCAGCCGCGCAACGTCTTTGCCCGTAAGAACTACTTCTACCCTGACCTGCCCAAGGGGTATCAGATCAGCCAGTACGAGCTGCCCATCGGCCGGTATGGCTGGCTGGACATTACCCTGCCGGGCGGCGAGACGAAGCGCATCGGCGTCCGTCGCGTCCACATGGAGGAGGACACGGGCAAGCTGACCCACCTGGAGGCGGGCGGGTCGCTGGTGGACTACAACCGCTCCGGCGTACCCTTGCTGGAGATCGTGTCGGAGCCGGATATCCGCTCCGGCGAGGAAGCGCGGGCCTACGCGGCGCGCATCCGCCAGATTTTGCGCTACCTGGAGGTGAACTCCGGCGACATGGAGAAGGGTGTGCTGCGCGTGGAGCCGAACATCAGCATCCGGCCGCGGGGCAGCGCCAGCTATGGCACGCGTATCGAGCTTAAGAATCTGAACAGCTTCCGGGCGCTGGCCGAGGGGACGGAGTTCGAGTTGCGCCGGCAGGCCGCCCTGCTGGATGGCGGCGGGCGCGTGGTGCAGGAGACGCGCGGCTGGCACGACGCCCGCCGCGAGACCTTCAGCCAGCGATTGAAGGAGGAGGCTGAGGACTACCGCTACTTCGTCGAGCCTGACCTGCCGCCGCTGCACATCGACGAGGCGTGGATCGAGGCCGTGCGCGCCGCTCTGCCGGAGTTGCCGCAGGCCCGCGAGGCGCGCTACGTCGAGACATTCGGTCTGACGCCCTACGAGGCGGGCGTCCTGGCCGACGACCGGCGGGTGGCAGAATGGTACGACGCCGCCGTGGCCGCCGGCGGCCAGCCCAAGGCGCTGGCGAACTGGATTCTGAACGATCTGTTCCGGCTGCTGAACGAGCGCGGGCGACGCATCGAGGAGATTCCGCTGGCGCCGGGCGCGCTGGTCGAACTACTGCGGCTGGTGGATGAGGGCGCGATCAACGTGACGACGGGGCGCGACGTGCTGGCCGAGATGGTGGACGGCGGCCGCGAGCCGCGGGAGATCGTCGCGGCGCGCGGCCTGGGGCAAATCTCCGACGAGGCGGCGTTGACGGCCCTCATCGACCAGATCATCGCCGACAACCCCGGCCCCCTGGCGAGTTACCGAGGCGGCAAGGAGAGCCTGCTAGGCTGGTTCGTCGGCCAGGTGATGCGCGCCACGCGCGGGCAGGCCAATCCGGCGCTGGTCAATGAGCTGGTGCGCCGGCAATTAGGGGTTAAGTAGGGGCGGGTTTGAAACCCGCCCCTACCCGGGAACCTGACCCTCGGAGAAGATATGAACAGCGCGAGTCTGCAATTCACGCCCTACGTCTTGCCCGTGCTCGGGGCGGCGCTGCTGCTCTTCATCCTGTCGCTCTACATCGGCTGGCAGCAGCGGCGTCCCCTGTCGACGACGCCGGAGACGTGGATTTTTCTGAACCTGGTGCTGCTGACCGGCTGGTGGTGCATCACCTACGCGGCGGAATTGCTTTCGACCCGGGCCGCCTCTATCCTGTTCTGGACGCGGTTGGAGTGGATCAGCATCGCCCTGTTGCCCGTGGCCTGGCTGCTATTCGCCCTCAGCTACACGGGGCGGATCGAGCGAGCCACACCTCGCCTGATCGGCCCTTTGCTCATACTGCCGATCATCATGATCGGCCTGGCCTGGACGACGCCGGCCCACGCCCTCCTCTACGTCAACCCGGGCATCACGACGGACGGCCCATTCGTGGCCTTCAGCGCCCAGCGCGGGCCGGCCTACTTCGTGCACGTCCTCTATGCCTACGGTCTGGTCGGCATCGCCACATGGTTCATCTTCCGCCACTGGTGGCGCTCGCGGGGCCAGGCGCGGCGGCTGACGCTGTTTGTGCTGATCGGCGCGCTGTTGCCCTTCGTCAGCAACGCCATCTACCAGGTGGCGATCGTGCGCGGCCGCCCCTTCCTCATCGACCCTACCATGCTGGTCTTCGCCATCAGCGCCATCCTGTTCAGTTGGGGCTGGTTCCGGCTACAACTCTCCGACTTGCTGCCCGATCTGCCGTTGCCCGCCGCTGCGCCGATGGAGCGAGGGGAAGACGCCACCGAGCTGACACAGAGCACCCAGGGGCGCACGCTCAATCTGGTGTCCCTGGGGCTGTCGGTATTGCTCTTTCTGGCCCTCATTCCCACGCTGACGCTGCTGCTGCGCGTTGGGCCCGATTGGCCGCTCATGCTGGCCTATCTGGGGCTGTACCTGTTGGTGCTGCTGGTGGCCTTCTGGCGCAGCGTGACTTACCGGCTGCGCTCCTTCGGCCTGGTGATGGTCTATCTGGGGCTGATGGCGCTGGACTTGCGCATTAGCGGCCTGACCCCCGTATTGGGCCTGTTCTTGCTGGCCTACTTCGCTTTCGTCGCCATCTTGCTGAGGGGGCGGGCCGTGGCTGTAGCCCTCCTGCTGGGGGGCGTCACCCTGGCAGCCGTCGCGCCCGTCGAGGGGCCGGCCTTCCAGCGCGACCTGTTCTCGCTGCTCTATTTGCTGTTCAGCGCCGCCATGACGGGCGGACTGCTGCTGGTGGCGCTGGTCATGCTGCGGCGCGACAGCCGGACGCTGCTGCGGCGCTCCCGCCAGTTGGCGCGTGAACTGGAGTTGGAGCGGGAACAGCTGGAGGTAAGGGTCATTGAACGCACGCGCGCCCTGGAGACCAGCGCCGCCATCAGCCGCCAGCTTTCCACGATTCTCGACCAGTCACAACTGGTGAACGAGGTAGTCGAGCAACTGCGACTGGCCTTCGCCTATTACCACGTCCACGTCTATCTGTGGGACGAAGAGGCCGGCGCGCTGCGCATGGCGGGCGGCACGGGCGAGGCGGGCCAGACGATGCGCTCCGCGGGTCACATGCTCGCGCCGGGTCAGGGGCTTGTCGGCCGCGCCTTCTTCACCCGCGCTCCGGTCATCGTGCCCGATGTGCGCCAGGACGCGGGCTGGCTGCCCAACCGGCTGCTGCCGAGCACGCGGGCCGAGATCGCCGTGCCCATCATGTATGGCGACCAGGTGCTCGGTGTGCTCGATACCCAGGACAGCGACGTGGGCGGGCTGGGGCAGGGCGACTCGCAACTCTTGCAGACGGTCGCCGGCCAACTGGCCGTGGCGCTGCGCAACGCCCGGCTGCTGGCCCAGATACAGCGCGAGGCAGAGCAGACGGCGCTCATCAATCAGGAGAACTTGCGGCTGAGAGAGCAGGCCGAGACGGCGCTGCACGAAGCTCGACAGCGCGAAAAGGAATTGGCCCTGGTCAACCAGGTCGTCACGTCCATCGCGGCCACAGCCGATCTGAAAGACAGCCTGCAACTGATCGTCGATCAGTTAGCGGCGGCCACTTCCATCGGCCAGGTCGGCGTGGCGATTCTGAACGACGACCACACCGCCCTGACCGTCCTGGCCGACCGCTCCGAGCAGCTTAACGCGGAGAGCGCGGTCGGCTTCGTGATCCCGCTGGAGAACAACCCGGCCACTCAGCAAGCCATCCGGGAGCGAAAACCGGTCATCGTCCACGACGCGACGACCAGCCCGCTGACCGCCTCGGCCCACGAAGTGCTGCGCCAGCGCGGCGTGAAGACGATCCTCATTCTGCCGCTGGTCGTCGGCAATGAGGTCATCGGCACGGTGGGGCTGGACGTGGTGGAGGAAGGCATCGAACTGACCGACGAACAGTTGCGGCTGGCCGAGACCATCGTCTATCAGGGCGCGTCGGCCATCCAGCGCACCCAGCTCTTTGAGCAGGCGCGCGACCGCTCGCGGCAACTGGAACGGCTGTCGCGCATCGAGGCCGATCTGTCGCTGGCGACCACCGAAGACGAAATACTGTACCCCTTGGCAACCGATCTCTTTGCAGGGGCCAGGGAAGCGAGTTCTTCCCCTGGAACCTTGAATCTGGAATATGGAACCTCCTCCGGTCCGTCTATGAGCCTCACGTACCTCTCAACGCGGGGTAGCGACGGCGCGCTGCTGGCCGCGTGTGTCAGTAGTTGGCCGCCAGCCGAGGGTGGGGCGAGCCGGCGGCCGGCCGCGGTCACACCCCTGCGCGACCTGCCCCTGAGTGAGCTGTGGCTCGACCGTCCGCGCGACCTGCTGACCATCCAGGACAGCCGGAGCGACCCGCGTCTCGACGACGCCATGCGCGCCCAGGCGGCGCGCGAGGGCTGGCGGGCGCTGGCGCTGCTGCCGCTGCGGCGCGGCGGCCAGTGGCAGGGATTCTTCAGTATCGTCTGGCCGGAGCCGCATGCGCTATCGGCCGATGAAACCTTCATCCTGCAACGGTTGCACGAGCCGCTGGCGGCGACGGTCGCCGGACGGCGCGCCTATCTGGCCCAGCGCGGTGCGCTGGCCCAGACCGAGGCCCTCTACAACGTCAGCGCCCGGCTGAACATGGCCCAGTCGTATGACGACATCCTGGCCGTCATCCGGCAGCACACCGAACTCGGCCACGCCGCCGACGCGCTTCACTTCGTCCACTTTGACCAACCCTGGTTGCCCGACCAACCGCCGCAGACGGTCACCGTTCTGGCCCAGTGGAGCCGCGACGGGGGTGAGGCGCCAGCCGCCGGGCCGCGCTGGCAATTCGATGAGTACCCGGCGCTACGGCTCTTGCGGGCCGACCGGCCAACGGTCTTCGCCGACATCATCAACGACCCGCGCCTCGACCGCCCCACCCGCGCCGCTCTGGCCGCGGGCACATCCGTACCCCCGTCCGCGAATGGGGCCGGAGCCGAGCCGGGATCGCTGGTCGCCCTCGCCGCCGCCAGTGGAGGCGCGCGCAGCGCCGTCTTCGCTCCGCTCGTCGTCGGCGGCAAGTGGATCGGCTACGTCAGCCTGTTCTACCAGCGCCAGGCGCGCTCGTTCGCCGAGGACGAGATCGACAGTCTGGCCGGACTCATCGGGCAGGTGGCCGTGGCCGCGCAGACCATCGTCCTGTTGGAGCAGACCCAACGAGCGCTGGCTGACCAGGCGCGGCTGGCCGCCCAGTTGCGTGCCGTATCGGAGGTCGCTGTGGTAGCCACGGCGACGCTGGACGTGGATCAACTGCTCACGGCCGCCGCCGAACTGACCCGGGAGAGCTTCGACCTCTACCACGCTCACATTTACCTGATCGACGAAGCTGAGGGCGCGCTGGTCTTGCGGGCCGGCGCGGGAGAGGTCGGCCGGCGCATGGTGAGCGAGGGGTGGCGCATCCCGCTGGCGGCCAATTCCATCGTCGCTCGCGCCGCGCGCGAGCGCGATACCATTGTGGTGGCCGACACGCGCCACAGCGCCGATTTCCTGCCCAACCCGCTGTTGCCCGATACGCTCTCCGAGATGGCCGTGCCGCTCATCGTCGGCGAGCGGCTGCTGGGCGTGCTGGATGTTCAGGCCGACAAGCCGGAGCGGTTCGACGCCTACCACGTGCTGGCCCATCGCATTCTGGCCGCCCAACTGGCCGTCGCCGCGCAGAACGCCTACTACTTTGCGGAACAGTTGCACACGGCCGAGAAACTGCGCGAGCTTGACCGCCTGAAGACGGACTTTCTGGCCCACATGAGCCACGAGTTGCGCACACCGCTCAACTCTATCATCGGTTTCGCCGAGGTGATGCTCATTGGCCTGGACGGCGAACTGACCGAACGCATGGCCGAAGATCTGCAACTCATCCATAGTAGCGGCCACCACTTGCGAGAGATCATCGGCGACATCCTCGATATGTCCAAGATCGAGGCCGGCCGGCTGGAGCTGACCTATGAGCCGTTCGACATCGAGCAAGTGACCTCCAAGCTGCTGGCGACGGCCGCGCCCCAGGCCGAGAGCAAGGGGCTGGAGCTGACGCTCGACATCGACCCGAGCGTCGGTCAACTGATGGCCGACAGCACCCGCGTCCAGCAGGTCTTGTGGAATATCGTCGGCAATGCCATCAAGTTCACCGACCGGGGGCGCGTGGCCGTCTCCATCCGGCAGGACGAAGAGGACGTGCTGTTCACCGTCGAGGACAGCGGCATCGGCATCGCCCCGGAACACCTGCCGCGCATCTTCGACCACTTCCACCAGGTGGACGCGGGCTGGCGCGGCTCCACCAGCGGCACGGGGTTGGGGCTGGCGATCAGCCGGAGCCTGGTGGAGTTGCACGGCGGGCACATCTGGGCCGAAAGCGAGTTGGGGCGCGGCAGCACGTTCCGCTTCACCATCCCGTGCTGCCCGCCGGAGCGGATGTAGGGGCGCACCTGCGTGTGCGCCCGGGGGCAGGTCTGCCCCTACTGTAATCGCCGTCGTAATCAAGGAATGGTTTAATGAGTGCGTGGGCTTCATGTGGCACGGGTTTCTTAACCCGTGGCCGGATATCATGAGCACGCAGGTTAAGAAACCTGCGCCACATGAAGACGCAAGTAAAGGAAGTTACGCGTGAAGAACCGTATTGTTAGCGGCGCGGCGCGCAAGCGAGTGCTGTGCGTGGAGGACAATGAGACCAACCTCCGCCTCATCGCGCGCGTCATCGAAGCCGAACACCACGATTTTCTGGGAGTCAGTGACGGCCTGTTAGCGCTTGAGGCCGCCGCGCGCGAACACCCCGATCTCATCCTCCTCGACATCAATATCCCCGGCCTGGATGGGCTGGAAGTGGCCCGCCAGCTCAAGGCCGATGAGACGCTGGCCGCCATCCCTGTCATCGCCACCACCGCCAACGTCCTCTTCGGCGACCGGGAACGCTGCCTGGAAGCCGGTTGCGACGAGTACCTCGCCAAACCCCTCGACATCCGCGAATTGCAGACGATTTTGCGCACCTACCTGGGTTCGCCCAACGGGCGTGGCTCCGCCACTCACTGACAGAAACAGGACGCGGATGGACGCTGCCTGGCGGCGAAAATCAGCGCCCATTCCGTTCTGACCGCAGTCCATCGTGTCATTTCTCTCAGTTGCGCTACAATACCGTCCGAAGTAGGGACGGGTTTCAAACCCGCCCGTACAGGATTTCCGTCCGGTACACGGTGGCCGGCGCGAGGGATAACACGAGACACGATGCGCGTAGCGTTGCTGGCGAACTTGCAGAAGAACGCGCCCACCTGGCCTGGCATGCCCTCCGACCGGTGGGACGACCTGGACAGTGAGGCGACCATCCAGGCGCTGCTGTCGGCCCTGGAGGCGGGCGGCCACGAGGCGACCTTCCTGGAGGGCAACCTCAGCCTGTGCGAGACGCTGCCCCGGCTGAAGCCCGACATCTGCTTCAACATCTGCGAAGGACATTGGGGAGACTCGCGCGAGGCGCAGGTTCCGGCCATCCTGGAGATGTTGCGCATCCCCTACACCGGCTCCGGCGTGCTGACGCTAGCCCTGGCGCTGGATAAGCCGATGACCAAGCGGGTGCTGACCCACCATAACCTGCCCACGCCCGCCTTCCAGACGTTCGAGCGCGTCACAGAAACGCTCGACCCCGACATGCAGTTCCCGCTATTCGTGAAGCCGAGCCGCGAGGGCACGGGCATGGGCGTCACGGCCGAGTCCGTCGTCTACAACGAGATTCAACTGCGCACCCAGTTGCGCCGCCAGTTCGAGATCTACGACCAGCCCATCCTCGTCGAGCGCTTCATCGAGGGGCGCGAGGTGACCATCGGACTGATCGGCAACCTGACCACGCCAGTGGCGCGCCGCCTGCCCGAAGACCTGGAAGCGCCGCGCATCTCCCGCGGTCTGCACTTCTTCCCGGCGTTGGAGGTGGACATGAGCCGTTATCCGGCCGAGGAGGCGGGTATCTACACCAGCCGCATCAAGACGGAGATGGCGCACGAGTTCCATTACCTGTGCCCGGCCCCGCTGCCGGCGGCGCTGTTGGAGGAGTTGAACTGGCTGGCCGCGGCTACCTTCCGTGTCACCGGCTGTT
>NZ_JAYRVJ010000373.1:0-3172 GCF_041918635.1 Promineifilum sp. (SeqCode) | reverse complement strand
GTAGTTGGGGGCGATCTCGCAATGCCCATCGACGCGCACGACGATCTCGCCGCGCGCGTGGCGCAGGCCGATGTTCAGGGCCGGCGGCACAATGCGCGCCGGGTTGTCGATCAAGTACAGGGTGGGGCAGGTCGCCTGGAGTGCGCGGACGGCCTCGCGCGTGCCATCGTCGGACATGCCATCGACAACGAGAATTTCCAGCCGGTCGGTCGGGTAGTCCTGGGCCAGCACCGCGCCCAGACTGCGCGCGATGTAGGCCGCCTCGTTGCGTACGGGCATGATGAGCGAGACGAAGGGCAGTTCCATGTCTCAAGTTTACGGCCACTGCCCCTCTCATCCCGTATAAAAGGCGTGAAGGCCCTGTGAGGAAGTGGTTAGTAGTAGGGGCGGGTTTGAGACCCGCCCCTACTACGAACCACTAACCACCAGCACCGCCCGCCGCGCGCGAAACGCCTGGAGCGAATAGTAGACGCCTGGCAGTGCGATGAAGAGCGGCCCCGTGGCCGGCAACATGTAGCGCAGCAGCGGCACGACGGTTATCGTCATCGCCCAGAAGTAGAAGACGATAAGCCAGTTGCCGGCCAGCATGCGCCGCAACGCGCCGGCATCGCCGCCCGGCGCGGCCCGGCGACTGAAGAAGGCGTAGGCGTTGCCCCACAGGATGAGCGCGAAGTAGACGGCCTGGATCGCCAGCGTCGCCCCCTCGAACGTGCGGCTGTCAATACCGTACCAGCTGCGGCTGGCCTTGATGAACGTGAACTTGAGGAACGTCCCCGGGTCCTTGCGCGCCTCGTCCAGGACGACCACCAGCACGTCGCCGCTCGACTGCATCTCTGTCCGGCGGCGCTGGAATGTACGCATCAGATCGGCCACGTCCTCGGCCACCGGCACCTCCCGGCGGTAGTCCTTGTAGGCGACCAGAAACGTCAGGCCATCCTTGAAGGAAACCTCGCCGCCGGTGCTAAGGGGGATGACCGCGCCGGTCTCGGCATACACGGCCCCAAGCCACGGGAAGACGGCCAGCGCGTTGCCCAGCAGCAGCAGAGCGGCCAGACCCAGGCGCGCGGGCAGCCGGATGGGCCGCGCCAGGAAAAGGATGAGGACGGCCATCACCACGCCCAGCCCCAGCGCCGACGGGCGGATCAACATGGTCGCGCCGGTCAGCACACCGGCCAGCAGGTAGAGCCACCAGGCCCGCGGCCGGCGCAACATGGCCAGCCAGAAGACGAACATCGCGCCAAAAAAGACGGGGATGAACGGGACTTCACTGTTGGGCTGTTTGGCAACCCACAGAAAGAACGGATAGGTGGCCCAGGCCAGCCCCACTAGCAGCGCCGCCTCAGCCCGCCAGACGAGCCGGGCCAGCCCATAGAGCAGCACGACCGACAACCCGGCGCACAGCAGCCGGAAGGCCAGCAGCGCCGCCCCCTCGGACACCCCCACCACCCCGCCGACCGCCCAAGTCCCGGCCAGCAGTACCGAGAAGCCGGGCGGGTAGCGGGTCGCCAATTCGCCTTCGGTGTTGATAATACCCCGCCCGGCCAGGATGGCGCGGGCGACCGGCTCGTACTGGAAGGTGTAGTCGGTGCTCTGGTTCTGCCGGTACTCGGCCGGCAACACGGCCGCAAATACCGCGGCGACGGCCATTGCCAGTAGGAACAATCCCAATACAAGAAGTACTTCGCGTCGTTTGCTCATATTCACCCGTAGGCCAGGCCGTCAGCCTGCGCCACATGCGAGATAACTGCCCGAAACTTACCGTTCGCCGTGCGCGGAATCTCCTCCACCGCCTCCAGCACCACGCCCATATCGGCCCCCACCCGGTCGTGGATGCGCTGCACCAGCATCTCGCCGTCGGCCGCGCTGTAGGCCGCCGTCGGCACGTAGAGCACGCGCAACCGATCGAGCGACTCCTGGATGATTTGCGCCTCTAGAATCGGCAGGTCGGCCTTGAACACCGGGTCCAGCCGGCCGATGTGCCGCCCATCGCGGGTGATGACCACGTCATCCTGCCGCCCCTCGATGGCCGCCAGCACGGGCAAGGAACGGCCGCAAGCACAAAGGTGTAGCACAGGATTCTTATCCTGTGGCAAACGCACAGGATAAGAATCCTGTGCCACGGCTACGCTGGCTCGGTCGCCCGTCTCATAGCGGATGAGCGGCATGTCGGCGTTGAGCAGCCCCGTCGCCACCAGCCGCCCGGCCACCACCTCCCCTCCCTCCGGGAGGGGCCGGAGGAGGGAGGGCCGGGGGAGGGCCGGTGCGTCTGTATCATCGTCCAGCACCTCAACGTGGCCCGCCTCCGGCCAGAGATGCAGCCGGCCCGCCTCGCAATCGCTGGCCGCGGCGGCGATCTCGGCCATGCCATAGGTCTCGCGCACGGGGCAGCCAAAGGCCGCGCCAATAGCCTCGCGCTGATGGGCCAACAGCGGTTCGGCGTTGCCGATGGCGACCTTGAGGCGCGGCGCACGCCAGCCGCGCTCCAGCGCCACCTGCGCCAGCCGGTAGAGGCCGGACGGGTAACCGAGCAGGTAGGTGACTTCGTGCCGCTCCATCGCTTCCAGGTAGGCGGCCACGTTATCGGGCGTCAGGTGGTAGGCGGAGAGGTACAGCTGCCGCAGGGCGATGTTCCAAACCCAGAAGGGGGGGCGAGCCCGCTCCACCGGGGCGACGAGTTGGCCGCCCAAAATAGCCCAGCGGTCGCCCCGGCCGACACCGTACCAGCGCCGCGCCCGCGCCTCGAACAGGGCGAACCATGTCTGCACAGTCTCCTTGCTCAGCCAGATGTGCAACGGCTTGCCGGTCGTGCCGCTGGTGTGCTCATAGAACATGCGCTTGGGGTCGCAGTCGTCGGCCAGAAAGGCTTGCGGTTGCGCCCGCAGCGCCGCTTTGGTCAGCACGGGCCAATTCGCCAACTGATCAATCGCGGCGCGGTCGCCGGCCCGCCGCCGTGCGATCCACTGCTCGCGGTAGTAGGGCACGCGCGCCGCCGCCCGCCGCAACACAAAGGCCAGCCGCTCCTCCTGCCAGACGCGCCACTGCTCGGCCGTCCAGTAGTCGTGGCTCAGGTACTCGGCGATCAGACGCTCGGTGTCGGCGCTGTAGCGCCAGCGGCTCAACTTCCGGCCGCGCGCGCTGGCGGCCAGCACCTTGGCCGGGTAGGGCAGCCGGT
>NZ_JAYRVJ010000372.1:0-4604 GCF_041918635.1 Promineifilum sp. (SeqCode) | reverse complement strand
CGAGAAGACCGCCGAGGCCGGCCGCCGGCTGCAAGACGCGCCGGTCATCGTCGACGTGGGTCAGGGCGTCCGCCAGCGCGGCGACCTGGGGCTGGCGCAGGAATTGGCCGACTTGTTGAACGGTCAGGTCAGCTGCTCGCGACCCGTCTCCAGCGAGCGCGACTGGTTCCCGGACTGGCTGGGTCTGTCCGGTCTCAAGCTGTCGCCCGACCTGTGCATCACGCTGGGCATCTCCGGCTCCATCCAGCACATGATCGGCATCCGCGACTCCCACCTCATCGTCGCCGTCAACAACGACGAGGGAGCCGGCATCTTCTCGCAGGCCGACTATGGCGTCAAGGCCGATCTCTACGAGTTCGTGCCCGCGCTGACAGCGGCGCTCAAGGCCCGTTCTGTCCACAAAGTCTGAGCGACAGACCTGACAGGTGTGGGCGTTGGCGGCCAACGCCCACACCTGTCAGGTCTAAAACCGAAGAAAGAAAAGGAGAACAAACAATGACCAAGAAACGCGTAGGTATCGTCGGCGGCGGCATCGTCGGCACGTCCGTGGCCTATCACCTGACCCATTACTATGACGACGTCGAGGTGTACCTCTTCGAGAAGAACACCATCGGCTCGGGCACGACGGCCAAGTCGGCCGGCACGCACTGCCTGATCGACGACTCTGTGCCCCACGACTTCTGGTCGGTGCGCCTGCACGGCTTCAAGTTCTACACCGACCTGGAGAAGAAGTACCCCGGTTCGACCGGCTTCGAGAAGACCGGCACGCTGCTCATCGCCCCCTACCCGGAGTATGAGAAGTACGCCCTCCAGGCGGTCGACCTGGCCGTGGCCTCCGGCTACCAGGCGTGGTACTGGAAGGACAAGGAGAAGATCAAGGAGATTATCCCCGACTTGATCCTGGACGACGTGTTGGGCGCGGCCTACTGCCCGGAAGACGGCTTCTTCGATCCGACGATGATCTCCAGCACCCTGGCCCGCCTCTCGCGCGAGGAGGGGGCCCACGTCTACATCGGCACGGAAGTCACCACCATCAACATGGACGGCAACCGCGTCACCGGCGTGGACACCAACAAGGGCCATTTCGACCTCGACGTGCTGGTGGACGCCACCGGCCCGTGGGAGCCGTTCTTCAGCAAGAAGGTCGGCCTCGAGGTGCCCATCATCCACACCAAGGCCGAGGTCTTCATCCTGGAGCCGGTCGAGAGCCTGGGCTATCCCTTCCCCGTCCTGAAGTACCCGCGCTTCTACGCGCGCAAGGACAAGGAGAACGTGTTCATCTGCAAGGCCCATCTGACGATGGACCTGAACAACCCGGATCACGCCGGCGTGTGGGATGCCGACCAGCTGCCCATGACCGGCGGCACGGATCCTTACTTCTGGGACTTCCTGACCGAGGAACTGATGCAGCACTATCCGCGCCTGCTGGAGTCCTCCGTCGCCAACGACTGGGTGGGCTACCGCGCCGAGCCGCGCGACTACATGCCGGTGCTGGGCAAGACGCCCGTCGAGGGCTACATCCTGGCCATCGGCGCGGGCGGCAACGGCGTCATCGAAGGGCCGACCATCGGCCGCGACATCGCCCGCCTCATCATGACCGGCGAGACCTCCTACTTCCTGGACAAGCTGCCCCTCTCTCGCTTCGAGAAGGAGTTGGAGAAGCATCATAAGGTGACCTGGTAAAGTAGGGACTAGGTGCTAGGGACTAGGGAAGAGCGCTCTTTACTAGTCACTAGCCACTCACCACTAGTCCGTATCTCGGAGGTTGTACAATGGCATTTGAAAAAGTCTACCGCGACAGCGACATCAGTCTGGACGTTCTGGAAGGCAAGGTTGTGGCCGTGCTGGGGTATGGCATTCAGGGCGGGCCTCAGGCGCTGAACTTCCGCGACAGCGGCCTGACCGTCATCGTGGGCGCCGGCCCGCGCGACCTCTACACCGACTGGGACAAGGCCGAGGAGGACGGGTTCCAGGTCTACGACATCGGCGAGGCCACCCGCCGCGCCGACGTCGTCCACGTGCTGCTGGCCGACCCGGCCCAGCCGACGGTGTACCGCGAAGCCATCAAGCCCAACCTGCGGCCTGGCGCGACGCTGAGCTTCTGCCACGGCTTCAACGTCCTCTACGGCTCCATCCAGCCGCCCAAGGACGTGAACGTCACTCTCTACGTACCCAACGCCCCCGGCCACAAGGTGCGCGAGAAGTTCCTGGAAGGCTCCGGCATCTACGGCGCGGTCAGCGTGGAACAGGACGTGACCGGCGACGCGACCGAGCAGGTGCTCGCCCTGGCCAAGGCCGCCGGCAGCGCCCGCGTGGGCGTGGTGGAGCTTTCCTTCCAGCACGAGACGGAAGGGGACAACTTCGAGGAGCAGGTGCTCTATGGCGGCACGATCCATCTGATGAAGGCCGTTTTCGATACGATGGTCGAGGCCGGCTACCCGCCCTACTTCGCCTACGCCAAGGCCATTCGCTCGCTGCGAACGGTCGTAGACGTGATGGACGAGATCGGCATCGAGGCCTACATCTCGGAGCGCAGCAGCCGGACGTGCGAGTTCGCCGTTCGCACCAGCGGCCCGCGGGTGATCAACTACGACGAGGTGAAGAAGATCTTCCAGGAGACAGAGCGCGGCGAGTTCGCGGCGCGCTGGATGGAAGAGTGGCGGCTGGGCATGCCCCGCCTCTACCGCCTGCGCCGCACCGGGGCCAACTCGACCATGGAGAAGGTCGGCCGCGAGTGGCGCGAGTTGTTCGGCGGGGGTTAACCGTAGGGGCAGACACGCGTGTCTGCCCCCTGTTTCGGGCAGCCATATAGGTCTGCCCCTGCGAGATTGGGCAGACACGCAGGTCTGCCCCTACCAAAGACATATACATAGGAGACATACAAAGTGGTTACCGAAAAACTAAAGGGACGTGACTTTCTGCGTTTGCAGGATTTTACCAAGCAGGAACTGGAGACAATGTTGGAGTTGGGCCTGCAACTGAAGGCCGACAACGCCATGCGCCGGGCGCACGACGACTTGCTGCCCCGCCGCACGCTGTTCATGATGTTCTTCAATCCCAGCTTGCGCACGCGCAACAGCTTCGAGGCTGGCATCTTCCAGTTGGGCGGCCACGGCCACTTCCTGGAGCCGTCGTCCACGCGCCTACCCACCCTGGAAGGCGAAGACATGGGCTACGCCTCCGAGCGCATCTCCGACGTGGCCCGCGTGCTGTCGCGCATGGGCGACGCCATCGCCATCCGCATCCTGGGCGACGTGGTCGGCTGGGAGTATGACAAGAGCTACCGCATCATCGAGGAGTTCGCCAAGTGGTCGCACGTGCCCGTCATCAACATGGAAGACAACAAGTACCATCCGTGCCAGGGCATGGCCGACGCGATGGCGCTGTGGGAGCTGTTCGGCAAGGACTTGCGCGGGCGCAAGATCGGCGTCACGTGGACGTGGGGCTCCAGCCCCAAGAAGCCCATCGCTCCGCACCATGACTTCCTGTACATGGCCAGCCTCTTCGGCGCGGACGTGGTCTTCTCCCGGCCGCCGGAGATGCGCATCGACCCGGGCATCGAGGAAAACATCAAGGCCAACGCCGCGGCCAGCGGCGGTTCCTACCGGGTTTCCGAGACGATGGAAGACGCCTGCGAGAACGCCGACGTCGTCTACGCCAAGAACTACGTCGCCCTCGACCTGCTACCGCCGGTGACCAGCCAGCCCGAAAAGGACGAGATGGTCAAGCTGTTCGGCAAGTACAAGAACTGGATCGCCGACGAGGCGCGCATGAACCTGGCCAAGCCGACGGCGCAGTACATGCACTGCCTGCCCTGCGAGCGGGGCGCGGAAGTGACCAACGGCGTCCTCGACGGCAAGTGGGGCGAAGCGTGCTTCAATGAGGCCGAGAACCGCCTACACGCGCAGAAGGGCGTGATGGCCGCGATTATGCATTGAGCAGTTGATAGTTGATAGTTGTCAGTTGTCAGTTGTCAGTGGTCAGTAGTCAGTTATCAGCAAGCTGCTGACAACTAACAACTGACAACTAACAACTGACAACCGAATAGCGAGAATCAAAATGCCCAAACCACTACAGGAGACCAACCTCCACGCCTGGCACGCCGCGAACGGGGGCCGCCTGGTTCCGTTCGCGGGCTGGGAGATGCCTGTGCAGTATCCCACCGGCCCGGTCGAGGAACATCGCGCCACGCGCACGGCCGCCGGCCTGTTCGACATCGACCACATGGGCCAGATGGAAGTGCGCGGGCCGGAAGCGGAAGCGTTCGTCAACTACCTGACGACCTATGACGTGCGCCAGATGGCGCTCTACGATGCCCACTACGCCCTGATGTGCTACCCGGATGGCGGCGTGGTGGACGACATCTTCATCTACAAGCTGCCCGACGACACGGGCGCGCCCTACTTCTTCATCGCTATCAACGCTTCGAACCGCCACAAGGACGTGCAGTGGGCGACCATCCAGGCCGCGACCTACGATGTGACGGTGACCGACATCTCCGACGAGACGTACATGCTGGCCTTCCAGGGGCCGAAAGCCCCCGAAATCCTGAGCCGGCTGACGCAGACCGATGTGGCCGGCGTGCCGCGCTTCACGTCGCGCTT
>NZ_JAYRVJ010000371.1:0-4517 GCF_041918635.1 Promineifilum sp. (SeqCode) | reverse complement strand
CGTCGCGTCGCCCGTCAGCGCCGCCGCGCCCGCCCCCTCCTCGCCCAGCGCGTCCGACGCCCCCTCGCCCCACGCCTTCTGTAGCGCGTGGAGCGTCACGGGCGTCTCGCCGGCGATGGTCTTCGACATACTCAGCGTCAGGGTGGCCGCCGTCACTGTCGCGCCGGCGGGTAGGCCGCTCAGATCGAAGGCCAGCGCCGCCCGGCGGGTCAGGTCGTTGGCCGTCTGGCCGGCGAACAGGTATTGGCCCGCGCCGTTGCTGAGCGCGCCCGTGGCGCTTTCGTAGAGGGTGTTATCCTTCAGCGGGGCCAGGGTGACGGTCTGCGTGATGACCGCCGGGGCGCGGGAGGGCGCGGCGGCGACCGCCAGCGCCCCGGCCAGCGCCAGCACGGCCGCCAGGGCCGCGACCGGGAGCGACGTCAGTAACCGTTTTCGCGGCATGGTATACCTCCGTCTGCTGAATTGGGGGAGAGCCGCCGCCGGCCGATTACCGGCCCGTATAGTATACGCGCCGGAGGGAAGTCTATATCTGAAGAGAGGATGAGAACGAAAAGATCGCACGCAAAGACGCAAAGAACGCAAAGCAAAGAATCCTTTCTTCGCTTTGCGTTCTTTGCGTCTTTGCGTGCGATCTTCAGCCCTACTCGTCGTTGGTTGCACGGCAGAGGGCCGGCGCGGCGGGGCAGAGGGTCACAGCCGTTGGCTCAAGGTCGATGTCGGCCAGAACCGCCTGAGTGGCCTGAGGGATGGCCTGGGTATCGGTCACGGCCACGGTCGCGGGTTCGGGCGCAATCGCCGTATCCGTGGCGACAAGCTCGCTCCCGCCCACCAGACCGCAGCCCGCGATGTCGCCCATGAGGTCGGTTTTCATCAGCCGGTGATAGACACTCTCGCCATATGCCGTCCCGCGCAGAAAGTAACCGTCCGAAAGAGGGTACACAGCCTGGATGTCCATCGCGGCGTGATCCACGTAGGTGCGCTGCCGGATGATACTCCCATCGGCGGTCAGGAGCATCAGCCACATGCGGTTCTGCCATTTGTCGATGATATAAGGCCACACGATCACTGAGCCGCCGACGAAAAAGCCATCGGCCGTTGTCGCCAGCGCCGATGGGAGATAAGTCCATTCGCCATCGAATAGCTTCTGCCAGAGAATGTCGCCGTCGGCATCCAGACGGGCCACCCACCAATCGGGGTTGGTCTCGCGGATCGCGGCCAGCACGACCAGCCCATCTTCGGGAGCCGGCGTGGCCGCCCAGAACAGGTTGCCGCGATACGTCTTGGCCCAGAGCAGTTGCCCGCTGGCGTCCAGCCGCATCACCCAGTTCGATTGATGCCGCTCCGGATCGCTATCGGCCGAATTGGCCGCGGCCACCAGTAGCCCGCCATCGGACGTGACCGTCATGCCGATTGGGTGGTCGGTGATGCCGTAGTCGTACGCCTTCTGCGAGACGAGCGCGCCGTCCTTGCTCAACCATGACAGCCACAGGTTGTCGTTCTGAGTCGTTTCACCGGATTCCGTGTAGCCGAGGACAACGTAGCCGCCGGGCGTTTCCGCGACCGCGCGCGCGATATCCCGTTGCCAGCCACCCCTGCCAATCTGAAACTGCCAGGCAATGGCGCCGGCGGCGTTTAGCTTAACCACCCAAATGTTATCGTAATGGCCGGTCGTGCCGATCATCAGGAGACCGCCGTCGCCGGTGGCGATAACGTCCGTCAGGTTGCCGTCTACAGAGGATAATTGCCGCATGGCGATCAGGTTGCCGTCGGCCGTCAGGTGGGTCACGATGCTGCGCGATTCCAAATCGCCCTGCAGCCGGATTGAACCGACCGCAACCAGCTCTCCGTTGGCCGCCTGCGTGATGCCCGTGAGGGAACTACCGTAGGCCGGATCAAATAGCCTGAGACCCGTGACCCAGGTCGGCCGCGCCGTGCGCATCGCCGGCAAATAGCTGACGTACCGGGCTTCGGCCCCCCGCGACGACCGCGCCGCGGCCGGCGCGAGCGCCAGCACGGCGATCAACGAGACAAAGATAGCGAGCGGCGCGCGCCAGCGGATCATGGTGTGCTCCCCAACGGCGACTCAAAACGGTCGACCGTTGTTCCCTAGTTCCATGTTACTCACCGGGTGGGGAATGTCAAGCGGAGGAGGGCAGTGAGAAGTAAGCAGTAAGCAGTAAGCAGTATTCAGTGGGTCAGTGGTCAATAGCAGACGGGTGGCGGGTAGCAAGTGGCAGGTCATCGCATGGTGAGGCGCTCCCCTGCACCCCCCCGCTCTCCTATCGTAGCCCACCCGTAGCCCTCCCGCCCCCCAGGCGTAAGGCGCGGTGTAATGCTTTTCCCCTATACTCATGATGGAAGAATTATCCACCGACTAAGCAGATGACACAGATGCCCTTCTTAATAATCTGCGTAATCTGCGAAAACTGCGGATTCTTACTCTTCCAGGGAAGTCAGTCGCCCGACGACAGGCAGGGTAGCGCCTGTCAGGACGGACGACCATGGAACTGAACAAAGCGATTGCTGATCACTTCGACGCGGAGGAACTGGCGGCGCTGGCCGTCGAACTCGGCGTCGAACTGCCCGAGCCGCCCGACCCATCCGTCGAGCGGCGGGCCGCGGCCCTCCTCGGCGCGGCCGGCGCGGCGGGCCGCGCGGCCGACCTGATGGCCGCGCTGGCCGCCCGCCGTCCGGCCGTCCCCTGGGCCGAACTGGCCTATCCCCCGGCGGGGCTCAACGACCTGCACGCCGCTCTCACCCGCCGCCTCGACCTCGACGGCCTGCGCACCCTCTGCTTCCGGCTGGGCGTGGACTTCGACAGCCTGCCCGGCGAAGGCAAAAGCGCCCGCGCCCGCGAACTGGTGCTGACGATGGCCCGCGCCGGCCGCGCCGCCGAGTTGAGCGATGCGGTCAGGAAGAGCTCACGCAAAGAACGCAAAGGAAGAAAAGAACGCAGAGAATTTACTTGGCGTCCTTGGTCCTCTTTGCGTTCTTTGCGTGAGCCTCTTCTCCTCCTCTCCCTCGTCCTGCTCGCGCTGCTGGTCGCCGGGCTGTGGTGGAACTGGCGGGTCGACCGGCTGTGGGCCGATAGCGCGCCCATCCCGGCCGAGGCGGTAGGCGTGGCCGTGGCCGAGTTCGCCGAGACGGCCGACTGCCGCCGCGGCCCGCGCGGGCGCGAGGCCAGCGCCCTGGTCTACGGCGCGCTGGAGCGCGAGATCGCCGCCGCCGGCCTGGGGTCGCGCGTCGCCCTGACCAGGGTCGGCCGCGTCTGCGACGCCGACGCCGCCCAGGCCGCCGGCGAGCGCGCCGGGGCCGACCTGGTCGTCTGGGGCTGGCTGCCGGAGAGCGACGAGGGGCTGTATGGCGAGCTGACCGTTGTCGGCGCGCCGCCGGCCTCGGCCGATCTGGCCGGGTCGTTCGCCGCCCTGCTGTCCGGGCCGGGGCTGGAGCCATCGTACCGGCTGTCGGGCCGGGCGGCGGTGCTGGCCCGCTTCCTGGTGGGGCTGGTGCACGCCGGGGCGGGCGACCCCGCGCGGGCAGCGGCGCGCTTCAGCGAGGCGATCGACCTGGTGGAAACCGGGCCGGACGCGGTCGAACTGGGCGAGACGCTGGCCGTGCTGCTGACCGAGCGCGGCAAGAGCCACGTCGCCCTGGGCGACCTGGACGCGGCGGCGGCCGACTACGCCCGCGCCGAATCGCTCAGCCCCCACTCCGTCCGCCTGCTCATCAATCTGGCCGGGCTGTCCTATTTACGGCGCGATTGGGACGCGGCCGAGGCGTATCTCGACCGGGCCGCCCTGCACCACGACCAACCGCTGCCCAACGTCGCCTATGGCTACGGGCTGCTCGACTACTACCGGGGCGACTACGCGGCGGCGGTGGCCCACTTTGACGAGGCCGTCGCCCTGAGCGAGGCGGCGGGTCAGCGGCCGGTGACCGTCTGGCTGGCTCGCGGCTATAGCTACGTCAACATGGGCCGCTGCGATACGGCCGCGCCGTCGTTCCGCGCCGTGCTCGATGCCGATGACGCGCCGGCCGGGCTGCGGGCCGCGGCCGAGACGGAGTTGGCGCGGTGTCGAGCGACGAATGACGAGCGACGAGCGGCGAGTGACGTGCAACCCGCGACGAGCGACGAACCGGTGACGGCCAGCGACGCGACGGCGACGAGTGAGGCGGTAGAGCCGGCGGAGTTGCCGGTGGTCGTGGTGGCGCTCGATCCACCGGCAGACGGCAAACCGCCCGACCTCCAGGCCACGCCGACCGTGGGGTCGCTCTACGCCCAGGTCAGCACGCGCGGGGCGAACGTGCGGCAGGGGCCGGGGGCGGAGTATGCGGTGATGGTGACGCGGCGGTCGGGGGCGCAGATGGAAGTGGTTGCCATGAGCCTGACGGGCGAGTGGCTCCAGGTGCGCGTGCCGGGGCGCGGGCGGGGCTGGGTGTCGTCGGCCTACGTGGAACTGTTGGGCGACCCCAGCGCCATCGCCGCGGCCACGGCCGCTGCCGTGACGGCCACCCCG
>NZ_JAYRVJ010000370.1:0-10569 GCF_041918635.1 Promineifilum sp. (SeqCode) | reverse complement strand
TCATAGAGGAAGCGGTAGCCCTCCAACGTGATGATGTCGAAACTGTCGCCGCCGTATTCCGCGATGACGAAGCCGGCCAACTCACCGAAGCCGTCGAACCAGAGGTGGGCGTTCTGGTCACAGAAGGCGGGATAGCCGCGCTTGTTCTCGTACAGTCCGTACTTCCAGTCCACCAGCCGGCCGATGCTCCACGTCGAGCAGGCCCGCATGTGCTCGTTGTGGGTCATGAGCAAGCGGCTGAGGCGGTTGAAGTCGCCGGCCGCTTCGGAGTAGTTGCGGTGCGTGGTCTTCATGGGTTTGCCTTCAATGTGGGCGCGTGTGGGCCGTGTTCAGGATTGTGCGCCCATCCTCATTGATGATACCACGCAACTCAGAATCCTGTGGCGCGTAATGCTGCCATAGTTCAAAAGTAGGGGCAGACCTGCGCGTCTGCCCCAGGGCGCACCCACGGGTGCGCCCCTACGGAGGTATCATCCATGACTATTCCATCCACCACGCCGGAGCCATCCCGGCGCAAACGGCTGCGCCTTGTGCTGGGCGGCTGCGCTGTGCTGGCCCTGGTCATCCTGTTCGCCTGCGGGGCCAACGCCGCTTACTGGACGTACCGGATGCGGCCGCTGGCCGCCGCCGGCCCGGCAGCCGGCGCGACGCCCATCACCCTGGAATCGCTGCCGGCGGGCGACGCCGCTGCGGGCGAACAGCGCTTTCACGATGACGCCGGCTGCGGCGCGTGCCATTCGCTGGAGCCGGGCGTTGGCCCGTCGCTGGCGGGCGTCGCCGCCCGCGCCGGAGCGCCGGCCGAGGCCTACATTCTGGAGTCGATTGTCGACCCCAGCGCCCACGTGGTTGAAGGGTACGGCGACGGCACCATGCCGGCCAACTTTGGGCAGCGCCTCAGCGCGCAGCAGTTGGCCGACCTGGTGGCGTTCCTGATGACGCAAGAGGGTTGAGCGCCGTGAGAGAAGGGCGACGCCCAGTACGATGAGACCGATGGTGAGGCTGGCCGCGCCGAGGTAGGCCAGGTTATGAGCGCGTTGGGTTTGGTCGCGCCCCACCAGAGGGATGGGGCGCGACCCGCGCCGTTACTTCGCGGACGAACGCCAGGCCCGCGTCGCCGCGTCCAGCGCCGCAATCTCGTCCGCGACCAGCCGGAAGGCCAGCGTCTCGGCATTGGCCGCCGCCTGCTTGCTGTTCTTCGCGCCGGGAATGGGCAGGACGCACTCGTTCTCGATCAGCCAGCGGATGGCGACCTGGGCCGGCGTCTTGCCGTAGCGCTCGCCGATCTCGCGCAGCAGGGCCACGACGGGCGCGATGGCCGTCTGGCTATCGCCGCCGAAGTAGCCCGCCATCATGAACCGCCGGAGGCCGCGCGGCCGCTGCCCAACCGCGTACTTGCCCGTCAGCGCGCCGCCGGCCAACGGCTGGTAGGCGATGAGCGTGACGCCCAGTTCGCGACAGGCGTCCAGCACGCCGTTCGTCTCCGGCTGCCGGTGCAGCAGGGAGTACTCCACCTGGTTCGAGGCCAGGGGGATACCCCGTTCGGCCAGCACGGCGTGAGCCTGCCGCATCTGCTCGGCCGAGTAGTTGCTGACGCCGACCGCCCGCACCTTGCCCGCCTCCACCGCGTCGGCCATCAGGTTCATCAGGCGGGGGATGTCCACCCGATCGGAAGGGAAGTGGTGCTGGTAGAGGGCGACCGAGTCGCGCCGCAGCCGCGCCAGACTGGCATTCAGCTCTTTGGGCATATCCTCGGCCCGGGCGCGCAGGTTGCCGGGGAACTTGGTGGCGATCAGGGCCGCCGGGTGGCTGAACTGCCCCAGCCGCCGCTCCGACGCGCCGCCGCTGTACATGGCCGCTGTGTCGAACAGCGTCGCGCCGGCGGCGATGCTGGCCTCCCACGCCCGCCGCTCCTCTTCCAGCCCCTCCGCGCCGCCATAGGCCAGTTTGGCCGGGTGGAACCGGGCCAGCCCCGACGCGTCACCCCAGGTCATGGCCCCGACGCCCAGGCGGGGTACTTGCAAGTCGCTTCGTCCTAACGGTTGTGTATGGGTCATCTCACTCCCTCGTTGGCAATAGCGCTTGCCTATTGCCTTTATCGACACCTTATGTTACGATACAAGTCTGTATCGTTACTGCTATCATACAATACAGACCTGTATCGTGTCAAGAGGCAAATGTCGATGAAAAGTGACGTCGCTCCTAAAGATCAGCTCTTCCAGACCGCGGCCCGGCTGTTCTATCAGCGCGGCTACCGGGCCGTCGGCGTGGACACCATCGCCGCCGAGTCGGGCATCGGCAAGATGACGCTCTACCGGCACTTCCCCTCCAAGGACGATCTGATAGTGGCCTTCCTGCGGGATAGCGACGACGTTTTCTGGCGCAGCTTCGAGGAGGTCACCGGGGACGCGCCGACCGCGCGAGAGAAGCTGCTGGCTTTCTTTGGCTCCCTGAGCGAGTACGCGCGCAGCCCGGCCTGCTACGGTTGCCCATTCCTCAACGTGGCGACCGAATACCCCGATCCGGCCTATCCCGGCCACCAGGTGGCGCTGGCCCACAAGCAGACCGTCCGCGCCCGCTTTCGCCAGCTGGCCGAAGAGGCGGGGGCGCGGCAGCCGGCGGCGCTGGCCGATGGGCTGCACCTGCTGATGGATGGGGCCTTCATGGCGGCGCGGATGTTCGGCGCTTCGCCCGACAACCCGGCGGCCCACGTCAAGTGGGCGGCGCAGCAACTGATCGACGCGCAGTGCTAGTGTAGGGGCAGACCTGCGTGTCTGCCCCAGGGCGCAGGTGTAGGGGCAGACCTGCGTGTCTGCCCAAGGCACACACACGTATCTCCCCAGGGCGCACACGCAGGTGCGCCCCTACTTCAGCCGTTCGGCCATCGCCGCGCCAAGCGCTTGCAGGCCATTAAAGGGGCGCACGAACACCTCGAATTCCACGATCTGCCCTTCGCCGTTGAGCCGGATCAGGTCAATGCCCTTCAGCGCCAGGTCGTCTATCCGCGCGCTGAACTCCAGCGCCCAGTTGTCGCCGTCCACCAGTTCGCGGTGATAGGCGAACTCCTGGAAGACCTCCAGCGCGTTGGCGAGGATCAGCCATGCCGCCTGACGGCCCTGATACGGCCGCCAGACGTAGGGCGACCGAAAGGTAACATCTTCGGCCAGCATCGCCTGCAAGTCCGCCAGATCGCGGTTGAAGACGATGGCGTGCCAGCGGTCGAGGTGGGGGTTATTCGTGCTGATCATAGGCTTGGGGGAGTGTGGGGCGCTTTGTCTACTCCACGGTTAAAGGCGGCCCCACTAGTTCCATACCATGCGCCCGCCATAGAGGGGGGTCCGAAGGGGGCATGGCATTGGTTTTGGTGACCTCGCGGAAGAACGCTTCCATCTGGCCGGCGGGCATGAAGGTGATCAGGATGCGGCCGCGCCCGTCGCCCACGTGCGCCCAGACGTGGGGAACGCGGCGCGGCGCGAGCAGCGAGTCGCCCGGCCGCAGCGTGAAGCGCTCGTCGCCCACTTCCATGAGAAACTCGCCCTCGGCGATGTAGAACCATTCGTCCTGCTCGAAATGCAGGTGGCGGGCCGGGCCGCCTCGGGCGTGAAAGGTGTTCTCCAGGATGAGCAGGTCGCCGCCGTCGGCCGGCGTCACCTTGAACTGGATGGCGCTAACGCCCAGGCCGCGGTGTTCGCCGAAACGATCCTCGCCCGCCGCTACCCGCAGTACGCTACTCGCGTTGTTCATATGGTTCCGTATTCCATCATCTGGCCGGTTTTCTGAAACATCTGGGAAACTGCCGGGTCTACATGGTGTTGACCCGCCGGTTGATCTCGTCCACCCTCAGTAGGAGTTCCAGCAGCTCTGTGAACCGCGCCGCCGTCGCCGACGACCTGGCCGTTGACGAGACCGACCAACGGCCCCCACGCGCCGGTCAGCCGGGCGTTCTTGAACTTGTAGAGGAAGTAGCCGGCGACGAAGACAACGACCAAAAAGATCGCCAGACCGATAATACCGAATAGGGTATCTGACATAGCGCTGCTGGGCCTCTCGGCGGACTGAATCAGCCGCCAGCATAGCGGACAGAGGGCGCACGTGTCAACATTGGGAAAAATGACACAAAGCGTTATGCCGCTCGCTCGGCGCGTCTTCTCCGCGCGGCCGTCCACTGCTGGACGTGGGCCAGGTGGCGCGGCTGCCACCAGGAGTTGGGATCGCCCACCCGCGGGCCGAGGTCGCGGGCCATCACCGCGCCGGCCCACACGTAGAACCAGGCCATGTCCGATGGCGCACCGGCTATCTGCCGATAACCGCGCTGCCAACTCCAGCAGAGCAGGCGGCGGATGAAGGTTAGCGGCGGGGGCTGTCGGCCGGGCGTCAGCGGCTCGACCCTTAGGATGGTGTACGTGCGGGCCAGGTCGGCGCGCGGATCGCCTACCGCGGCGTTCACCCAATCCAGCACAGCCGTGATCTGGTGACCGTCGCTGAGGACGTTGAGCGGGTGATAGTCGAGGTGCAGCAGGGCCGGCGTTGGGTGAGAAAGGCGTTCGAGAGCTGTCCTGAGCTGCTCGTCGGCCGGGCCGGCCCAGGCGATCCAATCCCTTTGCAGGTCAGCCAACTGCGGGGCGGCGGTGATGCGATGGATTTGGGCCTGAGCGCGACCGAAAGCCAGGCCGAGCGCCCACACCCGCCACGGCCACCGCCGAATCGCTTCCCAGAGCGGCACGCCGGGACACCACGATAACAGTTGCGCCGGTCTATTGCGCCAGGCGCCGGCGGCGCGCACTTCGGGCACGATCACACCCGCCTGGCCGGCGGCGATAAGCGCCTGCACCTCGCGCCGGCAGGCTTCGGCCTGCTCGGGCCGGAAGACACGCAGGGCGGAGGTCAGACCATCGTGCTCGACCCGCCAGATAGCGGCATCCGTGCCGCCGCCCACAGGGGCAATGGCCGCGACGGACGTAACGCCGAGCGCGGCCAAAATCGCCGTTGCTTCCAGGGTGGGGTGACCGGTCACCCCACCTGCGTGGCGATCCACCACGTCGTCCCGGCGGCGTCCTTCACGCCGCCGCGTTTGTCGGGGTCGTCTTTCTGTACCGGTTCCTGCACTGAGGTCCCGCCGGCATCCAGGGCGCGGCGGTAGGTGGCGTCCACGTCGGGCACGTAGATGTGGACGAAGGCGGGCATGGCCGGCCAATCGGGGGCCCGATCGCCCAGCATGATGACCGAGTCGCCTACGCGCACCTCGGCGTGCATGACCGTCCCGTCGGCGTTGTCGAAGCGCCGCAGGGGAGTCGCGTCGAACACGCGCGTCAGGAAGTCGATGGTATCGCTCGCGCCGTCCACGACGAGGTAGGGGGCGACATCGTTGTAACTATCCGGCTTGTAATTGACGCTCATGGATGTCCTTATGAACTGACCAGGCGTTGCGCGCTACCCGCCGGCGATGGCCCCAATGATGCGGAACGGCTCCGCGCCCGAGGCCACGGCGTCGGGCAGGGGCGCGTCCGGCGACTCGAGGGACAGGTCTTCCACGCCGGCGAAGAAGCGCAAGAACGGCCGCCGCTGCTGGGTGGCGTGGTCGCGGATCGTCCCGCGCAAGGTGGGGTAGCGGGCCTCCAGCGCGTCGAGCACGGCGCGCTGGGTGATCGGTCCCGGAACGTCGAGCGCGACCTCCGCGCCCACCCCGGCAAGGTTGCGCAGGTGGTGGGGCAGCGTGACGCGGATCATGGCAGCGTCTGCACTTCCACCGACAGCACCGCCGGCAGGTCGTGGACGATGGCCGTCCAGTTGTCGCCGCCGTCGGCCGAGGCGTAGACCTGGCCGCCCGTCGTGCCGAAGTAGACGCCGCACGGGTCGAGCGTGTCGACGGTCATCGCGTCGCGCAGGACGTTGACGTAGCAGTTCGCCTGCGGCAGGCCATTGGTCAGCGCCTCCCACTCGTTGCCGCCGTTGCGGCTGCGATAGACGCGCAGCTTGCCTTCCGGCGGGTAGTGTTCCGAGTCGCTCTTGATGGGCACGACGTAGATCGTCTCCGGCTCGTGGGCGTGCACGTCGATGACGAAGCCGAAGTCGGACGGCAGGTTGCCGCTGACCTCATGCCAGTTATCGCCGGCGTCGTCGCTGCGCATGACGTCCCAATGCTTTTGCATGAACAGCGTATTCGGCCGCGACGGGTGCATCGTCACGTGGTGGACGCAGTGGCCGACTTCGGCGTTGGGGTCGGGGATGTACTCGGATTGCAGGCCGCGGTTGATCGGCTTCCAGGTCTGGCCGCCGTCGTCGCTGCGAAACGCGCCGGCGGCCGAGATGGCGATGACGATGCGGTCGGGGTTGGCCGGGTCGAGGATGATGGTGTGCAGGCACAGCCCGCCCGCGCCCGGCTGCCAGATGCCGCCGGTGTCGTGGCGACGCAGGCCGGGCAGCTCCTGCCACGTCTGCCCGCCGTCGTCGCTGCGGAACAGGGCCGCGTCTTCCACGCCGGCGTAGACGACGTCGGGATCGCTCGGCGACGGCTCCAGATGCCAGACGCGCTTGAACTCCCAGGGGTGGGGCGTGTCGTCATACCACTGGTGCGTGCCCGTTTCGCCGGCATAGGCGAACTCGTTGCCGACCGTCGTCCACGTCTTGCCGCCGTCGTCGGAGCGGTGGACGATCTGGCCGAACCAGTCGCTCGATTGCGAGGCGTAGATGCGGTTGGGGTCGGCCGGCGAGCCTTTCAGATGATAGATCTCCCATCCCCCAAAGTGCGGGCCGTCCACGTGCCACTGCTGGCGCTTCTCATCCGAGGTCAGAATAAACGCGCCTTTCCGGGTTCCTACCAAGACTCTTACGCTGCTCATCGGTCTACTCCTGTTTGTGGGTGGAAGAGGAAGCATCCACAGATTACGCAGATTTTTCTGTTGTGGATAGGTTGAGCGTCTGTGACATGGTGTGAACGCTTCGCGCCTGAATTGGGTTCGATCAGAGAGATTTGGGGACGGTGACGGCAATCAAGTCGCTACAGTATAGAACAGATATTCTAATTTGTCAATCAGGTTGGGCGAAACCTTTTGTTCGATAAATCACAAGTGGATATGTAAGAGGGTAAAAGGGAAGCTATTGCTGAGAAAGGGCCAGCTTGGCAATATAGCCGGAGCGCGTCTCACCGGCGGCTTGGGCCGAGGCGTCAAGACGGGCCAAAACCCGTCGGGGTAAGGTAATGTTCACCCGCTCAATCGTGTCATCCAGTCGCGCCGGGTCAGCGCTCACCACAGCCCAAATCCAGTCGGCGAATTCGGGGTGCTCGGCTCTCAAGACGTCAACAGAGGAAGGGCTTGGCAGCGGTTCGTTGCGGTCTAGTGCGTGATCTATCCAGAGCAGTATGGCCTCTTCCACATTCGCCAATGCTTCATCCAGCGTGTCGCCGGCTGAGAAACAACCGGGCAGATCGGGCACAACCACGCCAAAAGCGTGTTCTTCGTCGCCCGGTTCGATAACAACGGGATAGCGCATTGTTCACTCCAGACCGGCTTGCTTGCGAACTGCTTTGACCAAACCTTTGCCCAATTCTTTCTTCGGATGTGGAACGACAACGATTCCTGACCGCTCCGGGTGTTTGAATATGTGGTGCGAACCACGTATGCGGTCGAGTTCCCAGCCGGCTGCCTTGAGTTCACGGATGAGATCGTTGCTGGTCACAAGATGTATTATACACACGCAACTTGAGGGGGCAATTCAGTCAACGGACCGGATGCTGTTCAGTTTGTGTTCAATGTGGTGAAAAAAAATCGGCCGCCCTGTTCAGAGAGCGGCCGATTTCGTCGGGGCTTATCGCCTGTCCTGCGACCAGCATGGGCCTATGCCCATGCCTTTTGGTAAGGAGCGGACAGGTTGGCAACCGCCGGTCGCGCTGGCGGTTTCGGATTGCCAACCCGTCCCACCCGGGAGGAAATCTAGCGGAAGTTGCCGTTGCCGACCGTCGTCACCGTGCTGCTCACCGTGAAGCTCGCCACTTCCGTGCCCGGCGTGTAGCTCCCGCCCTGGTACAAGCCGTCGGTGGCCGTGCCCGTGGAGCTGCCGCCGGTGTAGACCGTGTAGGTCTCGCCGGTGACCAGCGCGGCCGAGGAGAAGGCGACGGACTGGTACTCCTTGCCGGGGGCGAAGGTCAGCACGTCCTCGCCGGCGCTGTTCTGGATGTGGATCAGCGTGCCGGCCGATTGCCCGCTCAGGTTAATCAGCACCGAGTTCTGGCCGGACGCACTGCCGGCTGACTGGGCCATGCCCGCGCTGCCGGCGGCGACGATGTAGCCGCCCGTCAGGTTGAACCCGCCGTCGTAGTCCAGCGCGCCGTTGCCCGAATCCGTGGGGCCGCTTACCAGCACCACGCCGTCGGTCATCTCGATGGCGCCGTTCACGTCGATGCCATCCCCACCCGAGCTGACCACCACGTAGCCGCCATGGATATAAAGGTACTGGCTGCCCGTATAGCTAAACGTCTCCGTCTGCGCCGCCGGCTGGCCGCGCCGCCCGCCGCGCCCTGGCCCGGCCATCATGCCCGAGCCGTCCGCGCCGCCGGCCACGTTGATGCCGTCGTCGCTGGCCGTCACGTAGACGTTGCCCGCGTTGATGCTGATCACGGCGCTCTCGATCCCCTCGTAGGACGTAGGAACCTGGATGTCGCCGCCGTTGATGGTCAGCGTGGCGTCGGCGTGCACGCCATCGTCGCCGCTGGTCAGGGTGAACGTGCCGCCGTTGATGGTGATGTTGCCGTTGGAGTGGATGGCGTCGTCAGCCGAATCAATCGTGAAGGTACCGCCGTCGATGGAGACGTTGGCCAGCCCCTTGATGCCCTTGGCCGAATCTTCCTCGCCGATGACGCTGCCGCTGCCGCCGCCCGCGACGAGCGCGAACTGGCCGCCGCTAATCAGTACGTCGGTCTCGGCGGCGATGGCGTCGCCGCCGGCCGTGACGGTGATGACGCCGCCCTCGATGGCGATGTAGCCCTGAGTCGCGTCCTCGTCGTTGTCGGACTTCAGCCCGTCGCCCTGCGACTCCACCGTGATCTGGCCGTCTTTAACCACCAGGTAATCCTTGCCGCGGATGCCGTCGTCGGCGGCGCTGACCGTGATAGTCCCCCCGGCGATGATCAGGCCGTCGTCGCTGGAGATGGCGTCGTTATAGCTGCCGGTCACGGTCAGCGACCCGTTGCCGAAGATGGTCAGGTCGGCGTTGGCGAAGAGCGTCGCGTTGGGCTCGGTCTCATCCGCGCTGGCGAAGACGTAGCTCTCGCCGTCCGTGAGGGTGTTGGTCGTCCCGTCGGCCAGGATAATGCCCACCTCTTCGGCCTTGAGGATGTAGATCGGCGCGCTCGTCGAACTGTGGATGTCCACGCCGTTGAGGATCAATTGCACCGTGGCCTCATCCTCGGTGTCCACGATGATCTGCCCGTCGGCCAGCGAGCCACTCAGGCTGTAGGTTCCGGCGGCGGTGATGGTCGCCGTGCTGCCATTGACCGTCACGGCCGCGCTGTCGGCAGCGATGGCGTCGCCGTTCAGCGTGATGGCGATCGCGGCGGCGGTGTCGTAGGTGTAATCCTCGGCGCTGTCGTGGGTGTCGCCGTGCGTGGTCTGCGTGTCGGCTACCTGGACGACTTCGGCCGTGGCCTCGGTTGTGGTTGTCGTAGTCGTCGTCTCGGTCGTATCCGTCGCGCTGGTGGCGGGCGTATCGGTGGTGGTCGCACCGCTGGTGGTCGCACCGCTGGTGGTCGCACCGCTGGTGCTCGTGGCGATCTGGGTAGCCACGGCTGAGATGGAGGTCGTCGTTTCCTGGCACGCCGCCAGGGTCAGCAGCGCCAGGGCGCATACTAATACGAATAGCATTCGTTTGAGAATCATTTCACTTGCTCCTGTCCGTTCCTATTGGGCCGCCAGGGTTCAGTTTGCGCCCGCGCTACTTGCTGAGCGTGGGCTGTCCCGGTTGCCTACACTAGGAGTTATAGAGCAAGGAAGTTTAGAAAATGTGAAGGAGGTGTCAGAAGAGTGTTACGGGCAGCGACCCGTTTGCGCCATTCGCGCCGAGGGCGAAAGCTACTACCGCGAATCTACCTTTCCCACAGATCGAGGGCCACGCGCAGCGCCTCGTCCAGCGCTACCAGCTTTTCCGGCGACAGCGCGCCCAGGTAGTGGGTCAAGGCGCTCTTGGGAAGGCTCATGAGCGCATCGCAGTGGATGCTGCTGGCGTGGAGCAGGCCCTCTTCGATGTCAACGGGAACTTGTGTGGAGAGGCCATCGTGGACTGAATAGACCGGCGCGCAAATGACCATTGAGAAACGGGAGGCGATCAAGGCCGGGCGGCTGACCACGACGAAGACGCGATACTTCTTCGGGTCGCCTCCCGGCGGCCCGGTCACGCGGTACAGATCGCCACGTTTCATAGCGAGACTTGATAGAGCAGGGCGTCGGCCACTTCCGCATTCAGATAGTCGGCGCGGCGATTGAGGATCTCCAGGTCGCGCGCGGCCTGCGCCTCGCGGCGTAACTGATCAAGATAAGCCCAGGCCGCCGTTTCCAGGAATAGCGAGCGATTGTTGTCGCC
>NZ_JAYRVJ010000369.1:0-9529 GCF_041918635.1 Promineifilum sp. (SeqCode) | reverse complement strand
GCCCCGCAGCGGTCGCACTGGACGTAGAAGTAGATACCCTGGGTATCGACGTACTCCCCCGCCGGTTTCGCGTTGTCGGCCCCACCGAGGAGGCGTTTGAGAAAGCCCATGAGATTCTCCCTTGTAGCGCGGGTTGGCAACCCGCGTTACAGCTTGGCCAGCGCCAGGGCCAGCTCGCGCCGCACTTCCAACCGGTCGATCTGGTCGTAGAGCGACCGGAACCCGGCCATCAGGCGGTGTAGCTCCGTTTCCTGCACGCCGCCATAGACGGCCACCTCTTCCGGGCAGCACGTTGTCTCGCCCAACAGCCGGACGGCCACGTTGGCGTCGTTGAGATCGCCCAGATGCACCTGCATCAGGCGGGTCAATTCGAGAATCTCGCCGCAACGGCCGCCCAGAATATCCTCAAAGAAGGTCAGGGTATAGCGCAACTCCTTGAACTGGATGCGCAATTGGTGAAACTGCGCCGGGGTGGCCTCGGCCAGCACGTCGCCATAGGCGCGCACCGCGCCGACACGCTGGAACAGCAGCGCCGGCAGGGCGTGGCGGACGAGCAGCGGCGCGGCCTGTTCGTCGCCACGTGGCCGGCCCGCGCCGGGCGTCTGCGTGAAGGCGGCGTAGCGCGCCAGGAACTTGCGCGGCTTCTTGCGCTTCAGGTAGCGTTGCAGTTTGGCGTCCGCGCGGCGCTGGCGCGTGTCCAGGTCGGTGGCCAGCGCCAGAAGCGGTTGCTCGGCCGTCTCGTTGTAGGCGGCCAGCTTCAGCTGGAAGACGGCCAGGTCGCGGCAGGGGGCCAGCCGCCGCATCAGCCGGCGCAGCCCCCGCCGGTAGGGCCGGAAGGCGTCTGGCGCGTAGTAGGGCGCGAAAAGCTTGAAGAGGGTGAAGGTGCGGCGAATGGCCTTGCGCGTCTCGTGGACGGCGGTCACGTCGGCCGTCCGGCGCAGGGTAGGCAGGTGTTCGTGCACCGTGGCTAACTCGTCGGCCATCATGAGCCGGCCGGCTTCGGCGAGGGGCAGGTCGGGTGAGATCGGCGTGTGGATCATGACCGTTAGATTCTAGCACAATTGCTACTGAAGACCTGACAGGTGGGCAACCGAATACGCCCTCACCCGGAACGAACCCGAATGGCCGCCCACCTGTCAGGTCTGGGCCGTTGTTTGCCGCCCACAGGGGGCGACCGTATAATCCGCTTGAGTGACAGCGGCTCGTCCCGCTGAGCGACAGGAGCTATTACCGTGGCGATTGCAAAGGAAAAGACCGACGCCGAACAGCGTGAGGAACAGAGAGCGGCCCTGGATCGCATTCGCAAGGGCCTGGCCACACGGGTGCGTATTCTCGTCGCGCCGGATGCCTGTCCGGTTTGCCGGGCGTTCGAGGGCGCCTATGAGTTTGACGACGTGCCCGAGTTGCCGCTGGAGGGGTGTTCGCGGGTGGGCGGCTGCAACGCCGTCTACGCGCCCGTCCTCGACCGCTTCGGCCCGTGAAGAGGAAGAATCCGCAGATTACGCAGATTTTTCAGCGGCTAGTTGATGTCGTCGAGGATGTCATCGATGTCATCCGTGTCGGCGTCGTTGGTGTCCCAGGGGTGGGGGTCGCGGGGCCGCCACTCTCGCTCGGGGGTGAATAGCTCCCCTTCGCCCGCCTGCTCCAGCCCCAGATTGTAGACGATATCGGCCAGATCGTCAGCGCTTAACTCGATCCCCTCGCGCTCGACCTCTTCCAGTTGGCTTTCCAGCACGTCGCGCTCCACCAGCTTCTCGGAGATGCGCCGGCGCAGGTCGGCGGCCAGTTCCGCCAGCAGGTCGCGCCCCTCGGCCGCGGCGCGCTCGGCCCGCTTCATCAGCCGCGCGCTGTCGTGCCGCTCCAGCGTGAGCAACTCCTGTGCGATCTCGGTCAGCCGGCGGTGGCAACGTTCGACCTCGCGCGCCAGGGCCTCGGCCAACTCCTGGTCGGTGCGGGGCGCGCGTGGGGCGTTGTCCGGCTCGGCCGCCAATCGCCGCAGCGCGTCCAGGTCGCCGGCGGTGTAGGCGGCGTTGATCGCCATCATCAAGTCCGTCCGGTAGGCGCGGTCGGCTTCTTCTACCGCCAGGTCGGGGTGGAAGCGGCGGGCCAGTTGGCGGTAGAGCTGCTTCAACGCCGCCAGTTGCTCGCCGGCCAGCGGCGCGCGGGTGGTCTCGACCCTGGCCCGGTAGCGGTATTCGCCGGAGGCCGCCGCGCCGCTCTCGCGGTCAAAGCGCCACGTCTCGCGGGGGCGCGCCGCGGACGGCTCGCCAAAGTCGAACAGGTCTTCCTGGTAGCGGCGTAGCTCGCGGCGCAGATCGTCGATCTCCGCCTGGAGCGCGTCGAGCCGGCGGTTGAGCGACTCCAGCCGGGCGCGCACCTGGAACTCGAAAGCGCTGATGGCCGACAGACGCTCGGCCAGTTGGGCTTCGGCGTCGATGAGTTGGGGGCGTAACTCGGCCAGCACGCGCTCCAGTTCGATCACCCGTTCGCGCCAGTTCTCGCCCGTCTGCGCCAGTTCCTTTTCCATAGGCTTGGATTATACTCGATTTGATGGGACGCAGATTGGGACGCAGATTTTCGCTGATAAAGGTCATTCCACTTCTTATCAGCGAAAATCAGCGTCCTGAATCGGCGTCCATCAGCGTCCCATTCTGCCCGCTTGACACAGCCCGCCCCGCTCGATATAGTGCAAGATGGCTTGGGAGTCCGCGCTATGATCCAGACCGAAAACCTCACTAAATCCTTCGGCGACCACCTGGCCGTTGACCGGCTGACGTTGAGCATCGCCGAGGGCGAAGTGTTCGGCTTCCTGGGGCCGAACGGGGCCGGGAAGACGACCACCATCCGCATGCTGACCAGCCTCATCGCCCCCACCTCCGGCAGCGCCCGCGTGCTGGGCTACGAAGCCGGCCGCGACGACCAGCAGATACGGCGCAACGTCGGCATCCTGACCGAGACGCCGGGCATGTACGACCGTCTCTCGGCTCATCGCAACCTGGCTATCTTCGCCCGGCTCTACGAGGTGGAGCGCGTGGACGCCCAGGTGGAGAAGTACCTGAAGTTGCTGGGGTTGTGGGAGCGGCGTGACGACCTGGTGGGCGAGTTCAGCAAAGGCATGCGCCAGAAGTTGGCCATCGCCCGCTCGCTGCTGCATGAGCCGCGCGTCGTCTTTCTGGACGAGCCGACGGCCGCCCTCGACCCGGAGGCGGCGCGGCTGGTGCACGACTTCATCAACGAGATGAAGGGGCAGGGGCGCACCATCTTCCTTTGCACCCACAACCTGGACGAAGCCGACCGGCTGTGCGACCGGGTGGCGGTCTTCAAGACACAACTGCGCGTGGTGGACACGCCCGGCCGCTTGCGCCGGCAGGTCTATGGGCGGCAGGTGGTCTTTCACCTGCGCGACGCGGCCGAGCCTTTCCTGCCCGTGGTGCGCGCCCTGCCGTTCGCGCAGCAGGTGGAAGCCAGCGACGGCAAGCTGGTGCTGACGCTCGACGACCCGGAGGCGCACAACCCCGATGTCGTCCGCGCCCTGGTCGCCGCGGGGGCGGACATCCAGTTTGTGGGCGAGTTGCGCTACTCCCTGGAAGACGTTTACCTGCAATTGGTGAAAGGGGACTGACTCAGGTGCGATGCACTTTCTGAAGTGCGTTGCACCTGGATGATCAGACAAGGAACAGTATGGACAAAATACGTACCATCGTCGGCAAAGAGTGGTCGGAGGTGTTCAAGAACAAGATGGTGTTCTTCTCCGTCCTCTTCCTGCCGCTCATTCTGGCGGTCATCCCCCTGGGCATGCTGTTCACCTTCAACCAGGCCGAGGGGATGGAGGCTGAGTTCAGCGACCCGGAGATCATGCAGCTGGCCGGGGGACTATGCGCCGGGCTGGGGCCGGTGGAATGCACCCTCGTCTACACCCTGAACCTGTTCGTGCTGATGTTCATGATCCTGCCCATCGCCATCCCGGTGACCATCGCCGCCTACAGCATCGTCGGCGAGAAGACGACGCGCAGCCTGGAGCCGCTGCTGGCAACGCCCATCACTACCGTCGAACTGCTGCTGGCCAAGACCATCGCCGCCGTCGTGCCGGCCATTGGCGCGACGTGGCTGGCCTTCGGCATCTTCCTGCTCGGCGCGCGGTTTCTGGCCCCGCCGGTTGTCTTCGCCGAGTTCTTCAAGCCGCACTGGCTGCTGGCGATCCTGGTGGTCGCGCCGCTGCTGACCATTCTGTCCACCTGCGTGGCCGTCATGGTTTCCTCGCGCACGTCCGACCCGCGCGTGGCCGAGCAACTGTCGTCGGTGGTCATCCTGCCGCTGGTGCTGCTCATCATCGGCCAGGCGGTGGGGCTGATCCTGATCGATGAGCGCGTCATCCTGTTGCTGGCGCTGATCGTGCTGGTGTTGGACGTGGCGCTGGTCTATCTGGCGATCAAGCTCTTCCGGCGCGAGACCATCCTGACGCACTGGAAGTAAGGGCGGGTTTCAAACCCGCCTCTACGGACGCCCCTTGCTTATTTCGCCTACATCTATATAATCAAGACGATTTCCTGCCATCGCTTCCCTTCCTGGTTAGCAAGGCAATTTAACAGTTCACACACGCCTGGACTGAAGTGGTTGTGCTCGCACGGCAACCCGCCACCCTCCCAGGCCTCTTGCACGTGAGGCCGCCCCGGGACGGTCGCGGGCTGCCCATTGGCCATGCGAGTTCCACGACGGGATGAAGGGCGTGGAAGACGAAAACAATTCAAAAGGAGAATAACCTCATGGCCATTGTTTCAATGAAGGCGCTTCTGGAAACAGGAGTGCACTTCGGGCACCGGACGCGGCGCTGGAACCCGAAGATGAAGCCGTACATTTTCACCGAGCGCAACGGGATTCACATTCTCGACTTGCAGCAGACCATCGTCCTGATCGAGGAAGCGTACAACGCGATCCGCGATACCGTGTCGGCCGGCGGCGACGTGCTGTTCGTCGGCACCAAGCGCCAGGCGCAGGACACCGTAGCCCGCGAAGCGGCCCGCGCCGCGCAACCCTACGTGAATGACCGCTGGCTCGGCGGCACGCTGACCAACTGGCGTACCATCCGCCAGCGCATCAACTACCTGCGTGAGCTGGAGACCCGCCGCGACGCCGGCGAGTTCGACTTGCTGAAGAAGACGGAACGCTTGCGCATCGAGCGCGAGATCGAGAAGCTGAACCTGCGCCTTGGCGGTATTCGCGAACTGCGCGACCTGCCGGCGATGCTCTTCATCGTCGACGTCAGCCACGAAGAGACGGCCATCCGCGAGGCGAACACGCTGCGCATCCCGGTCGTCGGCGTGGTGGATACCAATAGCAATCCAGACCCCATCGACTACGTCATCCCGTCCAACGACGACGCCATCCGGGCCATCAAGCTCATCGTCGGCAAGATGGCCGACGCGGCGCTCGAAGGCATTGCCATGCGCAAAGAGACGATGCAGGAAGAGGTCACCGACTTCGACCGCTACCGCTACGAGAGCTTTGACGGCATGGAAGACGCCGAGGACGAGATGCTGCTGGGCGCATCCACGCTGCGCAAGATGCGCGAGGCGACGCCGGGCGCGGTCGATCTGGCGGCCGAGAAGGACGTGACGGTTGACGTTTCCGACATGGTGGGCGACATCGCGATGGAGCCGGCCGGGGTTACTGAGAATACCGAAGAGTAAGACAGGGAGAGTAGAAGAGTCATGGCGATCACAGCCGAAATGGTGAAAGAGTTGCGCGGCGTCACCGGCGCCGGCGTGTTAGAGGCCAAGAAGGCCCTGGAGCAGACCGAGGGCGACTTCAACAAGGCCGTGGATATCCTGCGCGAGAAGGGCGCGGCCCGCGCCCTGAAGCGCGCCGACCGCGCGGCGAAAGAGGGCATGATCGAGTTGTATACCCATCCGGGCAACCGGATCGGCGTCATGCTGGAGTTGAATTGCGAGACCGACTTTGTGGCCCGCACCGAGCAGTTCCGCGAACTGGCGCATAACCTGGCCCTCCACATCGTCTCCGCCGCGCCGCGCTACATTCGACGGGAAGAAGTGACGACCGCTGAATTGGATCGCGAGATGGCCGTGTTGAAGGCTCAGGCCATCGCCGAGGGCAAGCCGGAAGCCATTGCCGAGAAGATGGTCGCCGGCCGCATCAGCAAGTTCTACGAGGAGTTCTGCCTCCTGGAGCAGCCCTTCGCCAAGGACGAGAAGGTCAAGATCAAGGACATGCTGGCCGACGCCATCCGCACGACGGGCGAGAACATCATCGTCCGCCGCTTCGCCCGCTATGAATTGGGCGAATCGTTGGAAGATTAAGAGCTGAAGGGGCGGGGAGCCGGCGGGCTTCGAGCCTCGTCGCGTCCCTGATGTCACGGAACGATAGAACGAGGACAAGAAGCCAATGTCAGACGTGCGGTACAAACGCATCCTTCTGAAAATGGGCGGCGAAGCGCTGGCCGGCCCCGGTGGATTTGGCATCGATCCGCAGCGCGCGAAAGAGGTCGCCCAGGTCGTGAAAGACGTTCACGACCTGGGCGTCCAGATCGCGCTGGTCATCGGCGCGGGCAACCTGTGGCGCGGGTCGGACGGCACGACCCACGGCATGGAGCGCTCCACCGCCGACCACATCGGCATGCTGGCGACCGTGATGAACGCCCTGGCTATGAAGGACGTGCTGGAGCGGGGCGGCGTGGTCACGCGGGTGCAGACCGCCTTTGAAGTGCGCACCATCGCCGAGCCTTACATCCGCCTGCGAGCCATTCGCCACATGGAAAAGGGGCGCGTCGTCATCATCGCCGGCGGCACAGGCAACCCCTACTTCACCACTGACTCGGCCGGCGCGCTGCGCGCCATGGAGCTGAACGCCGAGGTCATGATCAAGGCCACCAAGGTCGGCGCCATCTACGACGACGACCCCATGAAGAACCCCAACGCCAAGCCGTTCGCGCGCCTCTCCTACCTGGAGTTCCTGAGCCTGCGCCTGCGCGTGCTCGACACAACCGCCGTCTCCCTGTGCATGGATAACAACATGCCCATTGTTGTGTTAAACTTCTGGCAGAAAGATAGCGTCAAGCGTCTTGTGATGGGCGAAACCGTCGGCACGACCATCTCGGCCTGACGGACACGACCAGTTATCCCGGTCGCGCGTGGCGCAATCGCGTGGCGCGACGACCGGCCATACCGCGGAGGTTCCGATGATTGCTGATGTGATGCGAGAAGCACGAAATCGCATGAACGGCGCGATCACCTCGTTGGAGTCGGACCTGGGCGCTTTCCGCACCGGACGCGCCTCCACTAAGCTCGTCGAGCACCTGAAGGTGGAGCAGTACGGCATGGAAATGCAACTGAACCAGATGGCCGTTATCTCGGTGCCGGAGCCGCAGCAGCTCGCCATCCGGCCCTATGACCGCAGTTCCCTGTCGGTCATCGAGAAGGCGATCATGAAGTCCGACCTCGGCATCATGCCCAACAACGACGGCCAGGTTATTCGCCTGAACATCCCCCGGCTGACCGAGGAGCGGCGGCGCGACCTGACCCGCATCGTCGGCCGGCGTGTGGAGGAAGCCAAGGTCGCCGTCCGCAATATCCGCCGTGACCTGAACCACGACCTCAAGGAGCTTAAGGACGAGAAGCTCCTCGCCGAAGACGATTTCACCCGCGGCGAGAAGCAGTTGCAGGAGATAACGGACAAGTTTATCAGTCAAATCGAGGATATCGGCCGCACCAAAGAGGCCGAGATCATGGAAGTTTGAGCATGGCTCGCCACACAGAGGCCCTGGATCTTTCATCGCTGGAGGTGCCGACACATGTGGCGATCATCATGGACGGCAATGGCCGCTGGGCCAAACGTCGCGGCCTGCCGCGGCAGGCGGGCCACCGCGCTGGGGCGGAAAACTTGCGCCGCATCATCCGCGCCTGTGTTGAGTTTAACATCAAGGTTCTGACCATCTACGCCTTCTCCACCGAGAATTGGGGTCGGCCCAAGACCGAGGTTCAGGCGCTGATGAAGATCTTCGCCCGCGTGCTGGATCAGGAGACGGATGAGTTGAACGCCAACGGCGTTTGTGTCCATCACCTGGGCGACCTGACCGGGGTGGAGCCGAAGTTGCAGGAGAAGGTGCGCCGGGCGCTGGAGCTGACGCGCAACAACGAGCGCCTCATCCTCAACGTCGCCTTCAACTATGGGGGGCGGGCCGAAATCCTCCACGCCGTGCGCCAGATGTTGGCCGACAACGTGAAGCCCGAAGCGCTTAACGAGCAGCTGTTCAGCTCCTACCTGTTCACTAAAGGGCTGCCCGATCCCGATCTGGTCATCCGCACCAGCGGCGAACTGCGCATCAGCAACTTCCTCATCTGGCAGGCCGCCTACTCCGAGTATTACCCGACGCCCGCGCTCTGGCCGGACTTTGGCCGGGAGGACTTGTATGAGGCGATCGTGGCCTTTAACCGGCGCGATCGCCGGTTTGGATTGGTAACCGACGCAGCCTGACCGCTCTATATCTCGCCATTATGCTCCAGCGAGCCATCGTCGCCTTCACCGTCGGGCCTGTGCTGCTCCTGGCAGCCTATCTGGGTGGGTGGTTCTACTTCATCCCTCTACTGCTGCTGTTGCTGGTGGCCGGGGTTGAATATGCCCACATCATGCGCGCGCTGAAGCACAACACACCGCTCTGGTTGCTGTTGCCGGCCATCGTCGCGCTGCTGGCGGCGGCCTGGTGGCCCTACGCCTGGGGGCCGCAGTGGAATCTGGGCGGTCTGGCCCTGTTCATCAGCCTGTTCGCGGCGCTCATCTACGCCCTGTGGCTCTTCGAGCGCGGCGACACACTCGACGCGGCCCTCGACTGGTTCGCTCTGGTGGGCGGCATCATGCTGCTCGGCTGGGTGGGCAGCCACTTCTTCCTGCTGCGCAGCCTGCCGGAAAACGGCTGGCGCTGGACGACCGTGGCCTTCATGAGTATCTGGACAGCCGACATGGCCGCCTTCCTGGTTGGCAAGTACCTGACCGGCCGGTGGCCGCTCGGCCGCCACGCCCTGGCCCCGCGCCTAAGCCCGAAGAAGACAGTCGAGGGGTACGTGGCCGGCGTCATCGCCGGGCCGGTGTTTGCCACGCTGACGGCGCTGGTGCTGGATTTGCCCCTCGTGCTGGCCGGGCTGGCCGGGCTGGCCGTGGGCGTACTGGGCCTGTTCGGCGATCTGAGCATCTCTCTGCTGAAGCGCGAGGCGGGCGTGAAGGATTCGGGCCGGCTCTTTCCGGGCCACGGCGGCGCGCTCGACCGCCTCGACTCGCTCATCTGGGCGGTCGCCATTGTCTATTATCTGGTCGTCTACCTGGGCCCGCTCTTCACCTAGCCGGCCCGCGAGGTTGTTTCCTTCCCACTTATCCCTTTCCCACCCACCAATCGCCGACAAGGAGCGCAGCCTGTGTCAACCGTCACCACCATCGAACGCTTTATTCTGGAGCATCAGCCGGACTTCGCCCGCGGCGAGTTGACCCAACTGTTATACGACATCGCCCTGGCGGCCAAGATCAT
>NZ_JAYRVJ010000368.1:0-11090 GCF_041918635.1 Promineifilum sp. (SeqCode) | reverse complement strand
TGGTGTTTTGTCGGGGGCGGGGGGGGGGGGGGGGGGGGGGGGGGGGGGCGGGCCAAAAAATCCAACCCCCCCCCCCCCCCCGCTCCCCTGCTCCCCCGCACTGCAAGGAGCTACGATGATGGACACCGATCTAGACCCGGCCGACGTGAGCAACACCTCCAGCGAGGCGACCGAGCGGGCGACGGGCAAGCCGTGGGACGAGTGGATGGCCCTGCTGGACGCGGCCGGCGGGCGGGGGATGACCCACAAGCAACTGGTGGCCTATCTGGCGATGAACCGCGACGTCTCCCCCTGGTGGCAGCAGCAGATCGCCGTGGCCTACGAGAACAGCCGCCGGCTGCGCCAGAAGCACGAGATGGCCGACGGCTACCAGATCAGCCGCAGCCGGACGGTGGCCGCCGCGGCCGCGCGGGTCTACGCCGCCTGGGCCGATGACGCCGAGCGCGCCCGCTGGCTGCCCGACGCCGTCTTCACCGTGCGCACGGCCAGCCCGCCCCGCCGCCTGCGCCTGACCTGGAGCGACGGCAGCATTGTCGAGGTGCAGCTGACCGAGAAAGGCCCGGCGCGGACGCAGGTGACGGTGCAGCAGAACAAGCTGCCCGACGGCGAGACGGCGGAGCGGATGAAGGGGTATTGGGGGACGGCGCTGGGGCGGTTGCAGGACTTTGTCGAAGCGGCGTAGGGGCGCACCTGCGTGTGCGCCCAGTGTGCGCCCAGGGGCAACGTGTGCGTCCTGGGGCAGACACGCAGGTCTGCCCCTACCGTGTTACAGCGGCGCAGAGTAAGGCGGGCTATAATGGGCCTATGTCCGAGGAAGTAACGCAACGCCAGCCCACCGGCCGCGACATCATCGCCCTGGCCCTGGCCCGCGCCCGCCCCGGCGCGGGCAGCAGCGACGCGTTCATGCGCAGGAGGACGGCCGTGCAACACTTTCCCGATCTACGGGCGATTTTGGAGGGGATCGACTGGGTGGTCGTCGGCGCGGTGGCGGCGCGGGCCTACATGCCGGAGCGGGCCACGCAAGACCTGAACATTCTGGTGCGCGCCGCCGACGAGGTGCGGGTCGCCGCCCAGTTGGAGGCGGCAGGTTATGCGAAGGTGGCCGAATTGGGCATCCCCGGCGCGGCCTTCGCCCGCCCCGGCGAGCCGGAAGTGGACGTGCTGTACGGCGATCAGCCCTGGCTGGAAGAGGCGCTGGCCGCCCCGGGACAGGACGCGGCCGGCTTCCCCGTGCTGGCTCTGCCCTATCTGGTGCTGATGAAGCTGGCCGCCGGCCGTGTGCGCGACGTGGCCGACGTGGCGACGATGCTGGGCTGGGCCGACGACGCGGCCCTCGACGCCGTGCGCGACGCCGTCGACCACTATAGCCCGGCTGACGGCGGCGACCTGGAATCGCTCATCTACCTCGGCCGACGCGAACGCGGGATTTGAAGAAGGAATCCACAGATTTCACAGATTACGCAGATTTAAGAGGCTCACGCAAAGAGCGCAAAGAAACGAATTTCCTCTTTGCGCTCTTGGCGCACGTTGCGTACTTGCGTGAGATCTTTTCTGAAAATCTGCGGATTCTTCCCTCGTCACGGCCCGACGGTGATGAGGTCTTTCATCGCCGCAAACTTGGCCTCGCCGATGCCCGGCACGTCCATGATGGCCTCGATGGTCGCGAACGGGCCGTTGGCCTCGCGGTGGGCGATGATCTTTTCGGCCGTCGCCGGGCCGACGCCGGGTAGCATCTCCAGGTCGGCCTGCGTGGCCGTGTTGATGTTGATCAGCCCGCCAACCGTCACGCCGCCCATGCGCACCGCCGGCTGCGTCGGCGCGGGCGCGCTGACGACCGGCGGCGTAGCCAGGCTCTCCCCCAATACCGGCACGTAGACCTGCATCCCGTCGACCGCGGCCTGGGCCAGGTTGACGGCCACCGTGTCAGCGTCCGGCGCAAAGCCCCCGGCGGCGCGGACGGCGTCGTCGAGGATGCTGCCCGGCGGCAGTTCGTACACCGCCGGGTGCATCACCGCCCCGCTAACGTAGACGCGCAGCGGGCCGGGCGTGGCCGTGGGGGCGGGGGTGAGTGTGGGCGGGACGGTCGCGGTGGGCGGCGGCGGGGTGATGCCGATGGCCGCCGGCGGCGGCGTCCCCCCACCCCGCAGCGCCGCCAGGCCATAGCCGCCCGCTACCAGCAGCGCGGCCAGCGCCGCCAGGCCGACCAGGAGTGGCCGACTGAGCTTCATGGTAGCTCCCTCCAGAGGAGGCGGGGGAGCAGGGGAGCGGGGAAGCGGGGGAGAAAGAGCCGGTCAAACTGACTCTTTTTCACCCCTGCTCCCCTGCTCCCCCGCTCCCTTGCGCTCCAAATGGCGCACTACTGGCGCCTAGCTTTTAATACAGCAGATCGATAAACGTCGCCGCCTCCATCACGCCGAAGTAGCGGTTCAAGTCTACGTCGGCCAGGGCGGCGGTCAGGCGCTCGCGGTCGTAGGGCACGCCGATGAGGTGCGCCTCCAGCTCGACCACGTCGTGCCGGCCGCTGAAGTCGCCGAAAAGCTTGATGGCCCGGATGCGCCCCGCGTCCACGTCGATGCGCGCGTCCACCTTGCCGATGGGAAAGCGCGCGCTCTTCTGCACGTTGAACTGCGGCGAGCGGCCGTAGTTCCAACTCCACTGCCGGTAGCGCTCGTCGGCGATGGCCTCGATGCGCCGCCAGTCGTCCTCGCCCAGATCGTAGGTTGGGATGGGGCCGTCGCCGAAGATGCCGCGCAGCAGCGCGGCCTGCAAGTCGCCAATGGTCATGTCGCGCGGCAGCAGCTCGCGGATGTTGGCGACGAAACTGCGCACGGAGTGGACGGCCTTCGACTCGATGTGCACCCGGCGCGGGTTGATGGCCCGCAGCATCTCGCCCAGGTCGAGGTCGAAGAGCAGCGTGCCATGGCTGAACATGCGCGTCGTCGTGGCGTACTGGGCGTTGCCGGAGATTTTGCGCCCCTCCACGAACAGGTCGCTCCGCCCGCGCAACTCGGCCGGCACGCCCAACTCGCGCAGCACGCGCACCACCGGCTCGGTGAACTTGGCGAAGTTGTGCAGGTCTTCCTTGCCATGGGTGACGAAGCTGAAGTTGAGGTTGCCCAGGTCGTGGTAGACCGCGCCACCGCCCGACAGCCGCCGCACCACGTGGATGTGGTGGGCCTTCACGTAATCGGGATCGATCTCCTCGATGGTGTTCTGGTTGCGGCCGATGATGACCGACGGCTCGTTGATGTAGAACAGCAGCAGCGGCTCCTCACTGTCGACGTGGCGCAGCAGATACTCCTCGAACGCCAGGTTGAGCCGGGGATCGTGGATGCCCTTGTTATCGACGAACCGCATAACGCTCTATCCTATCACGCCAGCGGGAAGACGGCGACGAGAAGCCAGCCGAAAAACAGGGCGTTGCCGATGGCGTAGCTCCACGGCCGGTGGATGACCGCGCCGGCGATGCTCATCACCGCCAGGATGACCGGGATGACCGGCATCAGCAGGACGATGAAGCCCACGCCGGGGCTGACCGTCGCCAGCAGCCCCAGCCCGGCGACGATGACCACCATCTGAAACAGCCACCAGCCGGCGCGGCCCATGAGCGAACTGCCCTGCTGGGCCAAGCCGGCGGCCAATAGCCACGGCAGCGCGGCCAGGGCCAGCAGGGGCCAGCGCGCCAATCGGGCCGGGATGAGCAGCCAGGGAATCCACACGAACTGGGCCATCAGCCCGAAGGCGACCGTCAGCGCCGCGAAGAGGGCCAGCCCCCACAGCAGGTCGCGCCCGCCCGGCCGGGGGACGCGGAAGCCAGCCAGCAGCCAGACCAACCCCAGGACGGCGAACCACAGTCCCAACACGCCGCCGACGAGCATGCCGCCCAACTGCCCGATGTCGGCCAGCCGCCCCAGCGTGGCGACGAGCATCGTGGCTGCCAGCACACCCAGCGGCAGACCAAGCCAGCGCCACCGGCGGCGGCCAGCCGCCGCCGGCGCATCCCCTACCGGCAAGAGCGGCGCCGCGGCCAGCATCAACAGCAACCAGCCGCCGAGATGCGCCGCATACCACAGGACGCGGCGGTCGGGCGCGGCTGTCTGCGGCGGCCGGCCGAACGTCCGGTTCAGCCAGTCGAGCGCCGCCTGGTGGCTGTCGCCGCTGAAGAGGATGGTGATGTGCTCGACGCGGGGAATGGTGATCAAGGCCCGCCCGCGCCCGCCGGCCAGGTCGTCGTTCGCGCCGCCGGCCGCGGCCAGCAGCGCCCAGGCGTTGTCCAGAAAGCGCGGCTCCAGCGAGCCGGCTATCAGCAGCAGGTTGCGCGGTCGTTCCGGCGAGACGCCGGCCCCGGTGGGCGAGACGGCGACCGTGGCGGCGTAGCGCTCGCCGTGGACGATCCCCGCCTGCATGACCGCGCCGCTGCCCATCGAGTGGCCGAGCAGGGCGATGCGCGCCGGGTCTACCTCCGGCTGGGCGGCCAGCATGGCGTAAGCCGCGTCCAGGTTGCGCTGGAGGCCGCCGCCCGACTGGTCAAGTACGCCGGCGGCCGAGCCGTGGCCGTCGAAGTCGAGCAGCATGACGCCATAGCCGGCGCGGGCCAGGACGTGGCCGAAGCCGAGCATGAACTGGCTGGAGCCAGAGAAGCCGTGGGCGACGACGACGCCAGGCGCGCCGGTCGCGCCTTCCGGGGCCAGGAAGTGCAGCGGCGTGCCCCCCTCGCCGGCCAGACGGCGGCTGACCAGCCCGCGCCGGGCGGCCAGCACTTGCGTCCAAGCGAGCAGGATGATGAGCAGGGCCAGCGCGATCAGGCCCAAGCGGGCGGGAGCGAGGCGAGCCGAGGCGCGTGAGGGCGACGGGTGGAGGATGGGAGGGCTGACTGACATACCATCAATCATAAGTAGAATGCGCGTTCGTGTCCACTCGTAGCGCAGCCTGTCAGGCGGCCTCCGCGCCACAGCCTGACAGGCTGTGCTACGCAGGTCTGGCCGGATATGGTATCCTTCTATCTGTGACTGCGCGGACAAAATCCACCTGGATGCTCTATGGCGCATACGGTTTCACGGGCCGGCTGCTGGTGGCCGAGGCAGTGCGGCGCGGCCACCGGCCGGTGCTGGTCGGGCGCAACGCGGCCAAGCTGGCGACGCTGGGAGCGCAGTACGATCTCGATTGGCTGGCGCTTGATCTGGACTACGCCGAGCGGCTGAACAAAACGGTCGAGCGCTTCAAGCTCGTCTTCCACGCCGCCGGGCCCTTCATCCACACCAGCGAACCGATGATCCGCGCCTGCCTGGTGGGCAAGACCCACTACGTGGACATCACCGGCGAGATTCCCGTCTACGAGAACACCTTTGCCCACCACGCCGAGGCCGAAGCGCGCGGCGTGGCGCTCCTGTCGGGCGCGGGCTACGACATCGTGCCGAGCGACTGCCTGGCGCGTTACGTGGCCGACCAACTCCCCGGCGCGACGCGGTTGGAGACGGCTGTGGTGGCGCTGAGCAACGTCACGTCCGGCACGGTGAAGTCGGGGCTGGTCAACATGCACGATTACCTGGGCGGCAGCCTGACGCGGCGCGACGGCCGCCTGACGCCGCTGCCGTTGGGCGCGGGGCGGCGCAAGGTGCGCTTCAGCGACGGCCGGGAACGGACGGTGACGCCCTTCCCCTGGGGCGATCTGGTCACGGCCTACCACACGACCGGCATCCCCACCATCACCAGCTATCTGGCGCTGCCGCCCGTGCCGGGGCTGCGGCTGTTCGGCGGGCCGGCGTCGCGGGTGCTGGGGCTGCCGGTGGTGCAACGGCTGGCCGCCCGCGCCGCCACACTGACCTTCGAGGGGCCGGATGAAGAGGCGATGCGCAAGGGGCGCACCTATCTCTGGGCGCGGGCCGCGGCCGACGACGGGCGCGCGGCCGAGGCGTGGCTGGAGACGGGCGAGGTCTACCGCTTTACGGCGATGGCCGGCGTGCGCGTCGTGGAGCGGCTGCTGGCGGCGCGTACGCGGGGCGCGCCGGCGCTGAGCGGGGCGCTGACGCCGGCCGGGGCGTTTGGGGCCGATTTCGTGCTGGACATCGAGGGCGTGCGGCGGTTTGACGCGCTGCCCACTCGCCGTCTGTCGGGGCGGGTTTCAGACCCGCCCCTACAACGGAACTGCGGGTGCGCGGGCGGGTTGGAAAACCCGCCCTACAACTCCGGCGCGCCGCCGATGACGACGACGTACTCCCCGCGCGGCTCCTGCGCCTCGAAGTGGGCGATCAACTCCGACAGCGGCCCGCGCCGCACCGACTCGAACAGCTTGGTCAGTTCGTTGGCCACGGCCGCCGGCCGGTCGCCGTAGACGGCCAGCGCGTCGGCCAGGAAGTCGCGCAGGCGGTGGGGGGACTCGTAAAAGATGAGCGTGTGGGGCGAGTCGCGGTCGATTTCCAGGAAGGCGCGCCGCTTGCCGCTCTTGCGCGGCGGGAAACCGCGGAAGGTGAAGGCGTGCGACGGCAGGCCGGACAGGACGAGGGCCATGATCAGCGCCGCCGGACCGGGCAGCATGGTCACCGGCAAATCGAGTTCAACCGCCCGGCGCACCAACGTGAAGCCGGGGTCGGCCACGCCCGGCGTGCCGGCATTGGAGACGACGGCCACCGACTGCCCCGCCTCCACCAGCGCCATGATCCGCCGCCCGGCCTGCTCCTCATTGTGCTCGTGGAAGGCGATCTGCGGCTTCTTGATGTCGAAGTGCTTGAGCAGCAGCCCCGTCTTGCGCGTGTCCTCACTGGCGACGTAGTCCACCTCGCGCAGCACCTCCAGCGCGCGCAGGGTGATGTCGCCGAGGTTGCCGATGGGCGTCGCGACCAGGTAGAGCATCGGCCGTCACTGAGGCGGACGGCCTAGCGGGCCTCCAGCCACTCCATCGCCGCGCCCAACTGGCGCATCGTCTCCACAAAGCCGGGGAAGCTGTCGGCCATGCAGTCCGCGTCGTGGACGAGCGTCGGCTCGTCGGCGGCCAGCCCGGCCACAACCAGGGCCATCCCCAGACGGTGATCGTCGTGGGTGTCCACGCTGGCCCCGCGCAGGCGGCGCGGCCCATGGACGGTGAAGCCGTCGGGGTGCTCGTCCAGTTCCACGCCCAGCCGGCGCAGTTCGCCGGCCAGCACGGCGATGCGGTCGACCTCCTTGACGCGCAACTCAGCCGCATCGCGGACGGTGCTGGCCCCGGCGGCCTGGGTGGCGGCCACGGCCCAGACGGGGAACTCGTCAATGGCCCTCACGACGGTCGGCCCGGCCACGTCCACGGCGTGCAGCTCGTTGTAACCCACGGTCAAATCGGCGATCAACTCGCCGCCGGTCACCTGCTGGTTGGCGATCTTCACGTTCGCGCCCATCTGGCGCAGGATTTCCAGCAGGCCGGTGCGCGTCTCGTTGACGCCGACGCCCCGGATGGTGATATTCGAGTGGGGGACAATCGTCGCCGCCACCAGCGGGAAGGCGGCGGACGAGAAGTCGCCCGGCACAGTCATGTCGAGCGGCAGCAGCCGCCGGCCGCCAAAGGGAGCCTCGCTGAGCGTCACCCAGCCGTCCTGCATGGTCACCACCGCGCCCATCGCCATCAGCATCCGCTCGGTGTGGTCGCGCGCCGGGCCGGGCTGGTAGACGCGCACGGCGTCGTCGGTGTAGAGGCCGGCCAGCAGGAGGGCGCTCTTGACCTGGGCGCTGGCGACGCGCAAAGGATACTCGATGCCGTGCAGCGGGGCCGGCCGGATGTGCAACGGGGCGTGGCCGTCCTCGGAGCGGATGTCGGCCCCCATGCGTTGCAGCGGCTCGGTCACGCGGGTCATCGGCCGCGCCCGCAGTTGCTCGCTGCCATCCAGCATCGACGGGAACGACTGGCCGCACATCAGGCCGGCCATCAGGCGGATGGCTGTGCCGGCGTTGCGGCAGTTGAGCGGCCCGGCCGGGCGGCGCAGGCCGCGCAGGCCGCGCCCCTCCACGCGCAAATCCCAGGCGTGGGGCGCGCGCTCGTTGACCTCGATAGCGATGCCCAGGGCGCGCACCGCCTCCAGCGTCGCCAGCGTGTCGCCGGCTGGCAGCCAGTTGCGGATGGTGCTGACGCCCTCGGCCAGCGCCGCCAGCAGGACGGCCCGGTGGCTGATGGATTTATCGCCCGGCACGGCGACCGCGCCGCCCAGAGGCGTGGTTTGAGAATGGACGAGCAGTTTGCGAGAAGCAGTCATTGGGCTTTGGCTAGATGGCTTTGCGCCGGGTTTGGGCCATGTGCGGCACGGTGTCGGCGATGGTGTTGGGGCCCTTCACGCGGACGCGCCGGTGCTGCGTTCGCTGCCGGACGCCGTCCGGCACGTGGCGCGGGTCGAGGCGCGCTACCGGCGGCCGGCCGGCCGCTTGCGCCTGCGCCAGGGCGTGGTGGATGAACAGCACGTTGTGACGGCGCAGAAAGGCGTCCCCGCCCTGCCCGTCTGCGGCGCGGGCCGCGTCCAGCTTGTCCCGCAGGTCGGCGATCTCCTCCGGCGGGATGTAGGCCGAGAGGGCGAAGAACTCATGGTGGTCGTGCACCGGCACGGGCCGGCCCAGCAGCAGTGAGCCGAGCGGCGCGTTGCCGTGCCCGGACGGCTCGAACACGTCAAGCTCCTGTCCGGAGACGAACTCCTTGACGCGCAACGTCTGCCGATCATAGCCGGCCAACTCGTAGCCGCTCATCGGCGGCGCGTCCACCCACTGGTCGAGCAACTCGCCCCGCGGCGACGGCAGGCCCGCCCCCTTCTCGCTCCGGTAAAGCTCGACGATGCGCCCGCCGGTCGAGGGCAAGATGTAGTCGAAGGCGAACCAGTCCAGGAAGCGCTCAGCCTCGGACTCGCTCATCAGGGGCAGCGTCTCGGCCGTGTACAGCCCGTTCCAGTAGTGGGCCGCGGCCTCACCCGCCTCGGCGTCGAAGCGCTCCTCGTCGGCGAAGTCGAACAGGTCCGCGCGCAACTCGCGGGCGGCGTCGGCCCAGGCGCGCTGCTCCCGTTCGGCGGCCAGGTCGGCAGCCATGTGGCACTGCTTGTACTTCTTGCCGCTCCCGCAGTAGCAGGGTTCGTTACGGCCGGGTTTGTCCATAGCACTCACTCCGTCAGCCCGGTTACCACTTGTCTGGGGCCGGGCGCAAAATCAGACCGAATTGTAGCAGAATCGCACGCAGATGACGCGGATGACGCGGATTTTCGCCGATAAGAGAAGCTACTGTTTCTTATCAGCGAAAATCCGCCTAATCAGCGTTATCAGCGTCCCATCCTCCCGCATGCCGTGCGGCAATCGCCTGCCGGAACTGGGCGATGACGTCGTCGAGGCTGGCCCCCGGCCCGAACACGGCGGCCACGCCCATCTCGCGCAGCCGTGGCACGTCCTCATCCGGGATGATGCCGCCCAGGAAGACCGGCACGTCGGTCATCTCGTTCTCGGCCAGTAGCTCCATGATGCGCCCCATCAGCGGCATGTGCGCCCCGGAAAGGATGCTCAGGCCGATGGCGTCCACGTCCTCTTGCAACGCGGCCTCGACCACCATCTCCGGCGTTTGGCGCAGGCCGGTGTAGATCACTTCCATGCCGGCGTCGCGCAGGGCGCGGGCCGTCACCTTGGCCCCGCGGTCGTGGCCGTCCAGGCCTGGCTTGCCGATGAGGACGCGCGGACGATGCTCGCTCATGTGTCACTCTCCCTACTTGTTTTTCAGGTGCAACCCACTTCGGAAAGTGGGTCGCACCTGATGGCCGCCCCAATCCACCGGCGGATATGTCGGCGCAAAATTGTGTTTCTCCAGCAGCGGATCGGCCGCGCCGGCCGCCGGGCGGATGTCCGGGTGGCGGAACAGCCCGGCGATCTCCTCGACGCACAGCCGCCCCTTCGGCGTCAGCCGGATCAGGTCGCCATCGAGCGTGACCAGGTCGTGACGTTGCAACTGCTCAAAGGTGGCCGCGAATTGCTCCAGCGGACTCCTATTATAGGCGCTCCGGAACAAGCTACCATCGATAAACGGATCGTTCTTCAGGGAGAACATCATGTCGCGGTGGAAAGACTCATCGGGGCTAAGCCGCCGGCCCCGCCACAGCGGCGAGCGCCCTGCGGTCACGCGCCGTTCGTACTCGCCCAGGTCGAAGACGTTGCACAGTTGGGCGCCGCCGTAGTAGCCATAAGCGCCGGGGCCAATGGGCAGCGTCGCCGCGGCCGAGGGCAGCTGCTCCGGCCGGAACGCGGTCGGATCGCCGGCCTCCCGCGTCCAGAAGTCGTTGGGCAGCTCGCCGTAGCCCTGCCCCTCCAGGTAAAGCTGGGCCATCAGGTGTTGCGTCTGGATGTGACGGTGCGACGGCAATTCCACCGCGCCGCGCGATACCCGCGCGTGCAGCCCCGTCCCGCGATCCACGAAGAGAAAGTAGGTGGAGATCGAATCGGGTGCGAAGCCGGCTGCGCTGGTCAACGTCGCCTCCCAACTGGCAAGTGACTGCCCCGGCAGACCGTACATCAGGTCGAGGTTGACCAGGAAACCCTCGGCCCGCAGCAGGGCCATCGCCTCAGCCATGAAGCCAGCGGCGTGCCGGCGCTTGGTCGCCCGCAGCAGGTCGTCATCCGACACCTGGTAGCCGACGCTGACCCGGTTGAGGCCATGCCGCCGCAGGATGCCCAGGAAGTGGCGCGCGGCGGCCTCGTCGGCGAAGAACTCCGGGTGTAGCTCCAGCGTGCCCAGCGCGGCCGGGTTGAGGTAGCCGCGCTCGCTCAGGAAGTCCAGGAAACTCGCCAGCGCGTCGGGCGGGATGAGGCTGGGCGTGCCGCCGCCGAAGTAGAGGTAGGTGATGTCCAGCGCCGCGCGCCGGGCGTGGAAGTCGAACTCGGCCTTGACCCACTCCAGGTAGCGGGCGATAGCCGCCCGCCGCCGGGGGTTGATGGCGACCAGGTAGTAGCTGCAGAAGTCGCATACGCCAGAGCAGAAGGGAATGTGGACGTAGGCGTTATGGATCATCGCCGGGTAATCGGGCGCGCCGGCCTCGTCCAGCGGGGCCATCTCCGCCAGCGACGGGTAGATGCTCAGGTAGTAGTAGTCGAGGCTGTTGCGCCGCAGGGCG
>NZ_JAYRVJ010000367.1:0-1748 GCF_041918635.1 Promineifilum sp. (SeqCode) | reverse complement strand
TGTTACTGGAATTTCCTGCGGGTCTATGCGCCGGGCGGCAGCGAACTGATCGACAGCAGCCGCCACGTCGTGCCGGGCGAGACGCTTTTCAGTGGTCGCACCTGGGACGGCGCAGCCCAGACCATGCGCGAGCAGCCGGGGCTGACCACGTTCGCTAACTTCCTGCTGGTGCCGCGGGCGGGCGAGATGACGGCCAGCTTCCGCTACCGGCTGCCGGCTGGGGTGACCGAGCCGGTCGATGATGGGGCGCTCTACCGGCTGACCGTCTTCAAGCAGCCGGGTCTTCGCCCCGAACCGTTGCGCCTGGCCGTGGTCTTGCCGGACGGCGCGACGCTGCTTTCGGCCACGCCCGCCCCCACGCTCATCGAGGGCAACCACATCACCTTCGAGACGACGCTGGAGACGAATCTGACGTTTAGCGTGCGCTATCAGTAGGGGCTAGGTTCCAGGGGCTAGGGAAGAGCGCTCTTTCCTGGGTGCTAGCGCCTGGTCTACAGCCGTCCGTGTCTGAGAATGCGGACTCCGAAGGGCGGAGTCTATTCCCTAGCCCCTAGTCCCTACTCCCTAACTCCACAGCGTCCCGGCCGTCGGGCGTGAGTAGCCGCTCGCCCGTCGCCGGGTTGTAGAGGCCGGCGACCAGCCGCGTCGGGCCGGTGTAGTCCGGTTCGCGCCAGACGAGCGTGTGCGGATCGGTGACGAACTCGCCGGCCAGCCAGTCGTAGGTCGGCCGCGCCCCATTGGCCGGCGGCGCGTCGTGCTGGGCCACCAGCCGCCCATCCTCGGCCAGCAGGTGGACGAAGACAGTGTAGCCGGTGGGGATGTCGCCGGCGAGCGCTTCCCAATAAAGGGTCAGCGACACTTCCGCCGGCGCGCGAATCTCGGCCGGCGGGTCGTAGCCGATGAGGCGGATGCTGTCGCCGAATTGCGCATCGAGGGGGACGGCCACCGACGGCGACTCGAACTGCACCGCCGCGCCCTCTACCGTGACCTCACCCAATGGGATGCGCCGCCCATCGACGAGGATGGCCAGCGTCGCCGGGCCGCTGACCCCGGCCGGGACGCGCACGTCGCGGAACTCCGACAGCATCTGGCCCGCCGCCCACTGGTCAGTCGGATAGCGCCCCTGGACCGGCGCGCCGCCGCTCTCGACCACGACCGCGCCGTCCTGCTCCAGCGCCAGCGCCGGCCGCAGGTCGGGCAACTCGCCAGCCGTTGCCCGCCACGTCAGCCCGACGCGCACCGTCTGGCCGGGGCGGTAGGGGCCGGGGCTGAAGCGCGCTCCCAGCAACTCCAGACCCGCGGCGGCGCTGACCGGCGCGTCCCAGAGTGGCGGCGCGGCCAGCCCGTAGGCCGACTCCGACAGCCCCACCGGCGGCGACAGGGTCACTTCCCCCAGCGGGGCGAACTGCCCCAGCGCCGTACCCGTCGCGCCCACCGCTTCCAATGCGCCGCCGCCCGCCTCGCCCGCGTAGACGCCGGCCGATAGCTCTGCCGCTACCGGTGGTGTGCCCGGCGGCAAGGGCAGTACGTGGTAGGTGACGATGGTCGCGCCGGCCGGCCACGCGCTCGCCGGCGCTCCGGCGTGGTCGAGCAGTAGCGCGTCAGTTTGGGCCACGCGCTCGCCGGTCAGGGGATCGCGCAGGACGAGCGAGACGGCCAGATCGGCCGGGGGCAGTTCAGCCGCCCGCCAGCAGAGGGCGACGGCTACGGCCGTGTTGGCCGCCGCGCCTTGGCCCACCCAGGCCGCG
>NZ_JAYRVJ010000366.1:0-1674 GCF_041918635.1 Promineifilum sp. (SeqCode) | reverse complement strand
GCGCTGGTTGGTGCGCGGGCGGCGCGAACACAGTAAGATAAGGGCCGCCGCGGCCTGTGGCCGCGGCTGGCTATCGATGGCAACGACGACCGGCGAACCAACCTACCGCGCCTCGACGTTCAAGCGCGAAGACTCGCCCGCCACCTGGGATCAGACGTTGGCGCGGCTGCCTCATGCTCACGCGCTGCAAAGCTGGGCCTGGGGACAATTCAAGTCGCGCTGGGGTTGGCAGGTCATGCCGCTGACCCTGTCGGTGGCCGGCAACAGTTGGGAAGCGGCTGCTGCGGCCCTGGTGCTGAAGCGCAAGACGCCGCGTCTGCCCTTCTCCATCCTCTACGTGCCCAAGGGGCCGGCTCTCGACTACCGTGACGCCGAGTTGCGCCGCCGCGTGCTGGCCCAACTGGAGGCGCTGGCCCGGCGCGAGCGAGCCATCTTCATCAAGATCGACCCCGAGGTGGTGCGTAGTTGGGGGCTGGAGGAGGAGCGCGTCTCGCCCACCGGCGCGGCCGTCATGCGCGACCTGCGGGGGCGCGGCTGGCTGCCCTCCGATGAGCAGGTGCAGTTCCGCAACACGGTCGAGTTGCCGCTGGAGGGCAGCGAGGAGCAGTTGTTGGCGGCCATGAAGCCCAAGACGCGCTACAACATCCGCCTGGCCGAGCGCAAGGGGGTGACGGTGCGCCTGGGGACGGCGGGCGACTTCCCGGCTATCGCCGCGCTCTACCAGGAGACGGCCGCCCGCGACGGCTTCACCATCCGGCCGCCGGCCTACTACCTCGACGGCTGGACGGGGCTCTACAACGCGGGGTTGGCCCAGCCGTTCGTGGCCGAGGTGGAGGGGCGGCCGGTCGCGGCGATCATCGTCGTGCGCTTCGCCGAGCGGGCCATCTACATGTACGGCGCGTCGAGCAGCGAGGCCCGCGAGCGCATGCCCAACCATCTGCTGCAATGGGAGGCCATCCGCTGGGCCAGGGCGCAAGGCTGCCGCGTCTACGACTTCTGGGGCGCGCCCGACGAGTTTGTAGAGAGCGACCGGCTGTGGGGCGTGTGGCGCTTCAAGGCGGGCTTCAACGGCGAAGTGGTGCGCTTCATCGGCGCGTGGGACTATCCGGTGCGGCCGTTGTGGTATCGCTTCTACACCCGGGCCATCCCGCGCTATCTGGATTGGCTGCGCGGGAAGAAAGATCATCCGCAGATTACGCCGATTTCGCAGATTACCAGATCGCCGGTCATGTACCTCTAAGTACTGACCACTGACCACTAACCACCACCTCCGGAGGCAAGATGAGCAGGACGATCGTCATACTGGACGGGGATCAAACGGGGCAGGAACTCCTTGAAGAGTCATTGCGCGTTCTGCAACAGGACGTGATCCGCTACCCGCTGGAGTTCCTGCGCTTCGACCTGAGTCTGGAGAATCGCCGGGCGACGAAGAACCAGGTCGTCTACGAGGCCGGCAAGGCCATCCGCGACTACCGCGTGGGCCTGAAGGCGGCGACGATCACACCGGAGAAGTCGGGCGACGTGGGCAGCCCCAACGCCATTCTGCGCGAGGAGATGGACGCCGAGATCATCCTGCGCACCGGCCGGCGCATCCCCGGCGTGCGGCCGGTGGGCGGCATGTACGCCCCCATCAGCATCGTGCGCATGGCCCGCGACGACGCCTACGGGGCGCGC
>NZ_JAYRVJ010000365.1:0-6575 GCF_041918635.1 Promineifilum sp. (SeqCode) | reverse complement strand
GGGCGTTTCTTGCGGCTGGGGGTACCCCGGGGTTTCAAGCGCCTGACTACAAACTATGAGCATGGAACTACGACTCTACTCCGCCGCCGACGTGCGCCGCGCCTTGCCGATGGCCGAGGCCATTGCGGCGATGAAGGCGGCCTACGCCGAGCTCTCCGCCGGGCGCGTCCAGATTCCCCTGCGCACTCATTTAGCCGTGGCCGAGGGGGATAGCACGCTGGTCATGCCCTTTTGCGCGCCCGACCACGGCGCGGTGGGCCTGAAGCTTGTCTCCGTCTTCAACAGCAACCCCGCGCGCGGCTTGCCGCTCATCCACGCCCTGGTACTGGCCGTGGACGCGGCGACGGGCCGGCCGCAAGCGCTCATCGAGGGGGGCAGCCTGACCGCCATTCGCACCGGCGCGGCCTCCGGCGCGGCGACCGACGTGCTGGCCCGGCCCGATGCAACCACTGTGGCCCTCTTCGGCAGCGGCGCGCAGGCGCGCACCCAACTGGAGGCGGTCTGCACGGTGCGGCCAATTGAGCGCGTGTGGGTCTACAGCCTGGGCGGGGCCGAGGCGTTCGCGACCGAGATGGCCGGCCGGGGGCCGATCCCGGCCCGCATCGAGATCGCTGCCAGCCCGACCGAAGCGCTGCGCGACGCCGACATCATCTGCGCCGCCAGCACGTCGCGCACACCTGTCTTCGACGGCCGCGACCTGAAACCGGGCGCGCACGTCAACGGCGTCGGCTCTTTCACCCCGGAGATGCAGGAGATCGACGCCGAGACGGTGCGGCGGGCGCGTGTCGTCGTCGATTCGCGCGAGGCGGCGCTGGCCGAGGCGGGCGACCTGCTCATCCCCCTGCGCCAGGGCGTGGTGACGCTCGATCACCTGAGCGCGGAGTTGGGCGAGGTCATCGCCGGGCTGAAGCCGGGCCGGACGAGCGCCGAGGAGATCACCTTCTTCAAGTCGGTCGGCGTCGCTGTCCAGGACGCGCTGGCGGCGCAACGGGTCGCGCGCAACGGGCTGGCGCTGGGGCTGGGGACGGTGGTGGCGCTATGAGCGCGCTACCTGCATCGGCTCAAGTCGTCGTCATTGGCGGCGGCGTCATGGGGGCCAGCACGGCCTACCACCTGGCGGCGCGCGGCGTCCGCGACGTGGTGCTGCTGGAGAGCCAGCGCTTCTTCGGCCAGGGCGCGACCGGCAAGTGCGCCGGGGGCATCCGCTACCAGTTCAGCACAGCCATCAATATTCGCCTGTCGCAACTCAGCCTGCCTATGCTCGACCGTTTCGAGGAGGAGATCGGCCAGGCGATCGGCCTGCGCTACGATGGCTACCTGCTGCTGGCGACGAACGAGCGCGACGTGGCGACCTTCCAGCGTAACGTGGAGTTGCAGCACAGCCTGGGCGTGCCGACGGAGTGGCTGGACGGCGACGAGGTGCGTCGGCGCGTGCCCCAACTGGCGGCCGGCGACGTGCTCGCCGCCACCTTCCACGCCGGCGACGGGCTGGCCGATCCCCACGGCGTGGTGGCCGGCTACATCGCCGCCGCCCGCCGGCTGGGGGCGCGGGCCTACAATGAGGCGCCGGTGACGGGCATAGACGCGGCCGGCGGGCGCGTGACTGGTGTTCATACGCCGCTGGGTCGCATCGCCTGCGAAACGGTGGTCAACGCCGCCGGGCCGTGGGCGGGCGTGGTAGGCGCGATGGCCGGCGCGCCCCTACCCATCACGCCGGTGCGCCGGCAGATGGTGACGACCGGCCCGCTGCCCGCGCTGGCCCCCGACTTCCCATTCGTCATTGACTTTGCTCGCAGCCTCTACTTCCACCGCGAGGGGGAGGGGCTACTGACCGGCATGTCCAACCCCGACCAGGCCCCCGGCTTTGACGAGAGCGTGGACGAGGAATGGGAGTTGACCCACCTGGAGGCGGCCGTGACCCGGCTGCCGCTGCTGGCCGAGGCTGGCTTGCAGGCGCGCTGGGCCGGCCTCTACGAGAACACGCCTGACGCCCACCCCATCATCGGCCGCGTGCCCCAATTCGACAACTTCGTCGTCGTCACCGGCTTCTCCGGCCACGGCTTCATGCACGGGCCGATCGCCGGGCTGCTGGTCAGCGAGATCGTCCTTGACGGCCAGGCCCACACGCTCGACATCAGCGAATTGGGCTACGAGCGCTTCGCCGGGCGGACAACGCGCGAGTACAACGTGATTTAGGGGCTAGGGACTAGGGGCTAGGGGAAGAACGCTCTTCCCTAGCCCCTAACCCCTAGCCCCTATACCTGTGCAATCTGTGAAATCCCTGGTTTCCTCTCCACCGGGGCCGGTATACTAGCGCCACGCGGCCGATCCCCGGCCCCGATGAGGTTCCCCATGACGTTCCCCCAACATTCTCGACGCCTAGAAACCGCGTCTTTTCGGAGAGAAGAAGAGAAGAGGAACACAGAGAGACACAGAGATCACACAGAGAGACACACAGGGAGAAGAGGTTTCTCTGTGTCTCTCTGTGTCCGCCCTCTGTGTCTCTCTGTGTTCCTCTTACTGCTGATAACTCTAGTCGCCTGCGCCGGCAGCGACGAGCCGACGGCCGACACCCTGCCCGAGCCGACCGCCCCCGCCGCGCCCACGGCCGATCTGCCCATCCCGCCCGACAGCGAGTTGCTGGTTGTCGCTACCGATGCGCCGCTGCCCCCGTTTGCCGACTTCGACCCGTTCGGCAACGTCATCGGCTTCAACAGCGCTGTCGTCGAGAGCATCGCCGCCAAGGCCGGCCTCGACTATGAGTTCGTCGTCACGCCCAGCGAGGGGGTGCTGAACAACATCGCCGCCGGTTCGGCCCGCGACTTCGACGCCGTCATGTCGGCGCTCATCATCCCGGACACGCCGCCGCCGGGCATCGCCTACACCCATCCCTACCTGGAGGTTGGACAGGTCATCGTCGTCCTGGTGGACGAGAAGGAGATCAACGGCCCGGCCGACATCCAGCCCGGCCGGACAGTCGGCGTGCTGGCCGAAAGCGCCGGCCTGGACGCGGCGCGCGCGTTGGGCGTGGCCGAAACCGACCTGTTCGCTCAGTACGAGAAGCCGTCGCAACTCATCCAGGCGCTCATCGATGAGGTCGTGGACGCCGTCATCATTGATAGCTACACCGCCGACTACTTCGCCGCCAGCTTCCCGGAGCAGGTGCGCATCGCCGGCGGGGAGGGGCGGGAGGCCTGGCTCGACGCCAAGCCCTACGGCATCGCCGTGGCCGCCGACAACACCGAGCTGCTGGACACACTCAACAGCGCCATTGACCAGCTACACGCGGAGGACGTAATCGACCAGCTGACCGTCACGTGGCTCATCCCGGAGGCCGATCCGGCGGCCTCCGTGAATCCCGGCGAGTCGCGGGTGGGCACGCCGGCCACCGAGCTATATATCGGCGTCGTCGGCCAGTTCAGCGACATGGACCCGGCCAGCCTGACGACCGACTTCATCAGTTGGGAGATCAAGCACAACACGATGAGCGGCCTCTACCGCTTCACGCCGGACAACACGCTGATGCCGCTGCTGGCCTCGGCCCTGCCCTCGGTGTCGGCCGACAAGCTGGAGTACACCATCCCGCTGCGGACGGGGCTGCGCTTCCCCGACGGCACTGAGTTCACGGCCGATGACGTGAAGTGGAGCCTGAACCGCGCCGCCGGGCTGGGCAACTTCCTGGTCAACACCTACCTGAAGGACAGCAACGACGACAACTTCGCCGACGAGGACGCGGTGCAGGTGATGGACCCAGCCACGGTCAAGATCATCCTCCAGGAGCCAACGGCCTACTTCCCCGCCATTCTGGCCGTGCCGCCCTTCTTCCCGATCAGCAATGAGTGCTACGCCGACGCGGGCGACCCCGGCAGCACGTGCGGCGGCATAGGCCCGTATACCATCGTCAGTTGGCAACTGAACGACCGCATCCGGCTGCGGGCCAACCCCGATTGGCCGGGCGAGCCGAAACCGGCCTTCGAGAACATCACGCTCAAGTTCTACACCGACGCCTCCTCCATGCGCCGCTCGCTGGTCGAATTCCGCTCGGTCGATTTAGCCTGGACGGGCTTGCCCTTCCAGGACTTCGCCGATCTGGCGGCGCTGGATGTGGGCGGTGATGGGCAGGCGGACTACACCGCCTGGGAGGGGCCGTCTACCTTCAAGAGCTACATCATCTTCGAGCAGGCGACGGAGCCGTGGGACAAGGAGCGCGTGCGGCAGGCGGCGGCCTACGCCATCGACCGCGAGGCATTGGCCGCCCTTTTCAACGGGGCGCGCTTGCCGCTGCTCAGCCCTGTGCCCGACGATATTCCCGGCCACACCCCCACCTTCCCGGCGCGCGACCTGAACCGTGCGCGCGACCTGCTGCGGCAAGAGGGGTATACAGCGGAGGAGAAGCTGCCGATCACACTGTGGTTCGTCAACGACGGGCGTTACAGTGACGTGGAAGAGGCCTACGCCAACGCCATCAAGGCCCAACTGGAGGAGACAGGCGTCTTCCAGGTGACCGTCAGCGGCGCGGGGTGGGACGAGTTCCGTCTGCAAATCTCCCAGTGCAGCTTCCCCGCCTACTTGCTGGGCTGGCCGGGGCGCGGGCAGCCGACGACCTATCTGGATGCGACGAGCTGGACCGACTTCTTCGTGACCAACACCGACCGAGTTTTCTGCTCCAACTACGAGAGCGCGCGCATGACGGAGCTAGTCGCGGAAGCGCGGGGCGAGTTGGACGAGGGGCAGCGGCTGACGGTCTACGGCGAGATTCAGCAGCTGTGGGCGGATGAACTGCCGACCTTGCCGCTGACTCAGGAGCCGCGCCGGGCGATCTCCCTGCCCACCATCGACAACGTGCGCATCGACGCGCTGGGGTTGATGCATTATGAGTGGCTGACGAAGGTGGGGGAGTAGTAAGCAGTGATCAGTGGTCAGTGGTCAGTACTGACTACTGCTTACTGCTTACCGCTTCCCGTTGCGCCTGGCGCTTCGCCCGCGGGCCGACGACGCGCTCTGTGCCGTTCAGGACGCGCTTGATGTTGGGGCGCAACGCCCAGGTGATGATGAGGCCGGCGACGACGCTGCCGACCAGGTAGGCGGCTGAGGCGTCGATGCCGGTAAAGTAGCGGGCGGCGAAGATGACGATGGTCACCACAGCCATGCTGAGCGACGCGACCGAGGCCATGCCCACGATATAGAGCAGCCCACCCATGACGAGAAAGGCGATGGGGAACACCCAGGGCCAGATGGCGGTTGACCAGCCCACATTCGGCCCCGTGCCCGCGCCGCCGGCGAACTTAAGGAAGATCGACCAGTTGTGGCCCACCACCGACATCACGCCGGCCGTGGCCTGGGCCCAGGGCAGCAGCGTCGGGCCGAGCGCGTCGTCGAAGAGCCACGTCGTCAGCCAGACGGCGACGATGCCCTTGAACACGTCGCTCAGCGAGGTCAACAGGCCAACGCCCAGCCCGGCCGCGCGCAGCGAGTTCGTGCCGCCGGTGCGCCCGCTGCCGATCTGGCGCAGGTCTTCACCTTTGAACAGCCGCACGTAGATGTAGCCAAAGGCCACCGAACCGCAGAGATAGCCGATCAGCCCGGCCAGTAGGAAGTAGAGGACTTGCATGATTGCACTCTCAATAGATGGGATTGGCAATTACACCTATATAACACGGGATGGGCGGGAGAGTTGCTTGACGGTCGGATCGCCGCTGGGACAGCGACTCTTCACCTGCTACTAACCGCTCAGGCCGTCCGCATCATCAGATGCGGACTCTGATTCTCCCCTGCACCCCCGCCCCCCTGCTCCCCCGCACCTATTCAATCCCCCACGCCACCGCCCGCACCTCCCCCTCCCGGATGGTGAACGCGCCGAGCGCCGGCCGCTCCGGTTCGGCCAGCGACAGGATGAGTTGCACCTGATCGGGGTAGTAGGCCAGCGCCACATCGGTGGGCGAGGGGCGCGCCGGGCCGTGGGGGTGGGAGTGGACGATCGCCAGCAACTCCAGACCCGCCGCCTCGATGTCGAGCATGGCCCGGATTTGCTGTACCGGCTCCATCTCGTAGGCAACGGGGCTGTGGTGGATGTTCTCGACGGGGTAGAAGCGGGACGCGCGGCCGGCTTGCCCGGCCAGCAGGCCACAAACCTCTTCGGGATAGAGCGCGGCGGCGTGGGCCACCATCTCGTCCACCAGCGCCCGGCTCAGGATCAACTCGGCCATGAAGAGAGACCATCCGCAGATTACGCAGATTGAAGAGGCTCACGCAAAGAACGCCAAGGGCGCAAAGAACGCAAAGAAACCAGCGTTTTTTCTTTGCGTTCTTTGCCTCTTTGCGTTCTTTGCGTGAGCTCTTAATCCGGGATTACCTCAGCCTCCAGCGGCGACGCCCTGGATGCCGCCCTCGGTCAGGGTGCTCACGTCGAGCAGCTGGTCTGCCTCTGCGGCGGTGAGGTAGCCCTTCTCGACCACCACCTCGCGCACCGTGCGATTGGTCGCCAGCGCCTCTTTGGCGACCTCGGCCCCCTTCAGGTAGCCGATAACCGGATTGAGCGCCGTCACCAGGATGGCGTTCTTGGCCAGCCAGCCGGT
>NZ_JAYRVJ010000364.1:0-4562 GCF_041918635.1 Promineifilum sp. (SeqCode) | reverse complement strand
TCGCCGCCGCAGCCCTGGGTGGTTGTCCGTCGCACCGCGGTCGTAGTGATGATCCGCTCCAGTTCGTCGACCTGGCCGGCCAGCGCCGGCTCGGCCGAGATGAGCAGCGCCGCCAGTCCGGCCACGTGGGGCGCGGCCATGCTGGTTCCCTGGCTCCAGCCGTAGCCGCCGCCAGGCACGCTGGAACGGATGCCGACGCCCGGCGCGACGATATCGGGCTTGGGCCGGTTGCTGCCGTCCACGAGAACCGGCCCGCGGCTGCTGAAGCCGGCGATCACGTCCTGGCTGTCCGTCGCGCCCACGGTGAAGGAGGCGTCGTAGATGGCGGCCGGGTTGCCGATGGAGGCGCAGGCGCCGCCCTCGTTGCCGGCCGAGTGGACGCTCAGGATGCCCGCCGCGCGCACCGCCTCCACGACCGCCCGCAGCACGTCCGGCGCGGTGCACCCCTCGCCCTGGGTGCAGGCCCATGAGTTGTTGATCACGTCAGGCGCTCGCGCTGGATCGCCGTCGGTGAACGGGTCGCCGCCGACGGGGTAGGGGGCGATGAACCACTCGTAGCATTCGGTGTAGGTGGCCGGTGTGCCCACGCCGTTCTCCATGTTGCGGCAGCCGATCCACTTCGCGCCGGGGGCCAGGCCAATGCTCGACTGTGGCGTTTGGCCGACCATTGTGCCCATTGTGTGCGTGCCGTGACTGCTGTCGTCGCAGGGCGCGAGCGAGCCGTAGCCGCACTCGTTGTCGTCATTCGTCGGCAGGGTGTCCTCGTGGATGGCATCGTGCCAGCTGTAGTCGTGGTCGGCGGCGCTGCCGTTCCAGCCCCGGTAGCTGTCGCGCAGGGCGGGGTGGGTCCAATCGTAGCCGGTATCCTGGCCGCCGATGACCGCGCCCTGACCGGTGTAGCCCTGCGCCCAGACCTCCGGCGCGCCGACGTGGGCAACGTTCCACTCGACCGCTGTGGCGGCGCGCGGGCCGGTTAGGCTCGGCTCTGGCAGGGCGGCGCGCTGCGGGGTGTTGGCATAGACGCGGCTCACCTCCGGCCGCGCGGCCAGCGTTCGCGCCAGGTTGGCGTCGCCGCGCACCCAGATCATGTTGGCGACCCAGTAGGCGCGGTAAGTCGCGCCCCGCGCGTCGAGCAGCGCCCGTAGCGGGGCCTGCGACCGCGCCGCCGTGGCGGCCAGCGTCTCGTAGACGAAGCGGCCGCGGGCCGTCTTGTCGCCCAGCGCCGCGGCCCGGCTCAGGTCGGCCCGCTCGCTTAGCACGACCAGGAACTCCGCCTCGCCCCCGCCGGCCAGCGCGGCGGCGAGCGCCGGCTCCGTCTTAGCCGTCCAGGCCGCCGAGGCCCGCGCCCCGCCGGCCAACAAAAACGCGCCCAACAGCGCGATGAATAGCAAGCTGACTCTTTTCATGATCGCTCCATGGTGTTCGCCAACCGGGTAGGTGCCTCGCTGGTGGTTGAGCGCTTGTCGGTCGTCGAATGACAAGGTGTTTCCATCTTCTACAACGGCCCCAGCTCCCCTGCGCCCCCGCTCCCCTGCATTCCGCTAAAGCCGATCAACCTGATCGGCTGTCGGCTCCGCTCAGCAGAACCAATCTTCGGTTAGCCGGGGGGGGGTGGGCTTGAGGGAGGCCGCCAGTGGGGCCGGCGCGCGCCGGCCGGCCAGCCCGTAGGCCAGCCGCTCGATGGCGGCAAACGCTTCATATGGCTCGGGGATGCGCTCGGCCACAGCCGCCACCCGCCGCTGCAACTCGTCCATGCAGGGGTCGGGATGCCGCCAGGTGTAAGTGAAGTTGGCCGCGTCGAGCGGGCCGAGCCAGCCGGCGTCGTCGAGCAGGGCGCTGCCCGGCGGGACGAGCAGCCGGATGGACAGTTGCACGGCCGGCACGTGGGCGATCAGGTCGCGCGCGCGAATCCAGGCCAGCAGGTCGAGGTAGTCGTCCAGGCTCGTCCAGGGCGTGAAGGGCAGCCACGTCGGCTGCACCGGCAGCCCGGCGGCATTAAGCACGTCCAGCGCCTCATCCATGCCGGCGCGCGTGTGCCCCTTATGCAGTTGGCGCAGCACGTCGTCGGACACACTCTCGAAGGCGGAGACGACGAAAGCGGCCCCCAGTGCTCGCAACTCAGGCATGAGCGCCCGGTGCTGGAGGATGTGCTCCACCTTGGTCGTGAAGTCGAAGGTCAGATGGGGGAATTCGGCATGCAGGGCGCGGGCGATCTTCAGCACGTGGCCTGGCCCGTTCAGGAAGTCGGGATCGCCGAAGGTGATGTGTTCCGCGCCGGCGGCGACCTGCTGGCGCACGTCGGCCAGCACCGACTCGGCCGGTACGACGAAGAAGCGCCCGCTATAGACGGGCGTGATCGGGCAGTGGCGGCAGGTGTGGAGGCAGCCGCGGCTGGCCTCAACGTAACCGGCCAGGTGGTAGCGGCCATCGGCCAGGTAGCGGGCGTAGCGCGACAGATCGGGCAGGCCGCGCCGGTCGGGTGTGGGCAGGGCCAGGCGGGTCAGTTCCGGCTGCCCGCGCCGCTCGCGCGTGCTGACGCCGGCTGGCGGGGACGCCAGCGCGCCGGTCGCCAGCACTTGCGCCGCCCACTCCGCCAGCGCCGCCTCGCTCTCGCCGGCAATGACCGAATCGGCCACGCCGGCGAGCAGATAGTCGGCGTTGAGCCAGGCGTAGAGGCCGAAGAAGCAGAGGTGGGCGGTCGGGTTCAGGGCGCGCATCGTCTCGGCGGCGCGCACGCCCAGGCGCAGGGCGGTGTGCATAGGCACGGCGACGCCCACGAAGCGGGCTTGCGCCGCCGCTTCTTGAGGCAGGGGATCGACGGCCAGATCGACGGCCGTCACCTCGAAACCCGCTTGGCGCAAGACGGCTGCCGGCCAGGCCAGACTCAGCGGCTGGTGGCCCAACTCGTAGCAGGCCAGCAGCAAGATGTTGCCCGGTTGGCTCATAGGCGCGTGGCGGCGCTCACTTGCGCGCCGGGCCGCCCTTGCCGCCAGCGATGGGCGCGCCGGCCACGCCTGCCTCCGGCCCCTCTTCGAACAGGAAGGCTTCCATCTGCTCGAACAGGAACTCCTGGGAGCGCGGATCGGCCATGTTGAGTCCGTAGTGGTTGATGATCAGCCGCGCCTGGTCTTGCCAGAGGCCATAGGCGTACTTCGATACCTCGTTGTAGACGCGCTGCCCCAGCGGGCCGGGGAAGGGCGGCCGGTCGAGCGCCGGCAACTCCGCGCCCAGCTTGGCGCACTGCACGACCGTGATCGTCTTTGTCTCTCTTGCCATCACAACTCCGGAGGAATCCACAGATTTCCCAGATTTATTCAGGGCCGTTGGTAGTTCGTCGTTGGTGACAAGCGACTAACGACCAATCTGTGTAATCTGTGGATTCCTCTTAAATCAGTTGCGGCAATGATAAGCCGTTCGGCCGGTCGCCGCAAGCGGGTTAAGGAAAGGTTGTTCCAGGAGATTAGACGGCCACACGCAGCAGTTCGGCGGCAAGTTCTTCGAGGCGATCATACGTCTCGGCCATGCCCCCTTCCATGCCCGAGCCGAGCATGCCGTCCCGGTCGGCGATCGACTGATAGACGGCGACGGCCCGCAGTCGCGTCCGGCCGTTGTCGTCCTCGAGCGTCATTGTCTCCAGGGAGATATGGCCCGGCATTCCTTCCCACTCAAACGTCTGGACGATCTGTTCATTGGGGGCTACACGGTGATAGACGCCCCGGAAGCCGGACTCTTCGCCGTCCGGCGTGCGGTGGACGAAGCGCCAGACGCCGCCGTGGCGCACGTCCATCTTATCCACGATGGTCGTCATGCCGCGCGGCCCCCACCAGTGCGGGACGTGTTGCGGGTCGGTCATCACTGTGAACAGCAATTCGCGCGGCGCGTCAAACATGCGGGTGATAACGATCTCCTGCTTGCCCGGCTCTGCGATCACGGTTAACTTAGACATGGTTCTTTCTCCTTGAGCGTTAAGGACGCCAAGAACGCAAAATAGTTCTTCTTTGCGTTCCTGGCGATCTTTGCGTGAGCCTCTTTCTCTTAATCTGCGAAATCTACGAATTACTCTTCTTGTCCCGCCAGGTACGCTTCCAGGCGGTCGAGCGTCTCGTTCATCCCCTCGACCGCGCCCATCGCCAGCACCGTATCGCGCTCTTCGACCGTGGCGAACAAGCTACGGCTGACGACCTTCGTCTTGCCCTCATGCTCGAAGAACTCCACTGCGATCACCATCTGCGGCAGCGCCGGGTTCACGTTGCCCTCGGCGTCGGAGAAGGTGTCGACGTAGACCAATCGCTCCGGCGGGACGATCTCGCGGTAAGTCGCCTTGCCCCAGGACTCTTCGCCTTCAGGGCCGCGCATGCAGTAGTGCCATTCGCCGCCCGGCCGCAGGTCTACCGTGCAGACCGGCAGCGTCCAGCCCTTCGGCCCCCACCAGTGGGCGAGGTGCTCCGGCTCCGTCCAGGCCTTGAAGACCAGTTCGCGCGGCGCGTTGAAGACGCGCTCCATGACCAGTTCCCGCTCGGAAACGTCCGTCGTCGCTTCATTCACCTGATTCATCACCTTTC
>NZ_JAYRVJ010000363.1:0-6415 GCF_041918635.1 Promineifilum sp. (SeqCode) | reverse complement strand
GTGGGCGGCATCGGTGAGATCCGCGTCTTGCAGGGCGAACTGGCGGTCATGGCCCGCCGGTTGCGCCAGGCGCAGCAAGGGTTGCGCGACTACCTGGGCGCGCTGAACGCCGGCCAGGAGGAAGAGCGTCACCGGCTGGCCCGCGAGCTTCACGACGACACCATCCAGGCGCTCATCGCCCTGAACCAGCGCATCCAGTTGGCCAGGGACACGGCCAGCCCGCAGACGGCCACCCAACTGGCCGAGATGGAACAACTGACGACAGAGGCCATCGCCGACCTGCGTCGCCTGACGCGCGACCTGCGGCCGAGTTACCTGGATGATCTCGGGCTGGTCCCGGCGCTGGAACTACTGGCCCGCGATCAGTCGGCCGCGCTGGGCATCCCGGTGTCGTTCGCGGCGACCGGCGAGCCGCGCCGCCTGCCGCCCGACGTGGAACTGGCCTACTACCGCATCGCTCAGGAGGCGCTGCGCAACGTGGGCCGCCACGCGCGGGCCGGCCGCGCCGCGCTCTCCCTGACGTTTGATGCCGGCCACGCAACCCTGACCATCGAGGATGACGGCGTGGGCTTCGACGCCGGGCGGGCGGCCGAGTTGGCGCTGGCCGGCCACTACGGGCTATTGGGCGCGCGCGAACGGGCCGAGGCGGTGGGGGCGCGGCTGGAGGTGGAGTCTGCGCCGGGACAAGGAACGATAATTACGGTGAAGAGTTAGGAAGATCTCACGCAAAGGGCGCAAAGAAAACCAAGAACGCAAAGCTCAGAAACATTTCTGGGCTTTGCGTTCTTTGCTTCTTTGCGCCCTTTGCGTGAGATCTTCTATGGATCGAACGGCGTCGGCGGCAGTGGCGTGTCCGGCAGAACGGGCGTGGGCGGCTCCTGGGTCGGCGGCTCCTGGGTCGGCGGCTCATCGGTCGGTGGGATGAGCGTGGGCGGCGGCGCGGTGGGCGGCGCGGGCGTCCAGGTCGGCGCGGGGCGGGTCGGCGCAAGGGTGGGCGCGTCCGTCGCCGTGGGGCGGGCCGTCGGCCGCGTGGGCGAGGCGGGCGGGCGTGTCGGCGGTGCGGTGACCGTCGGCGTTGCCGTGGCGGTGGGCGTGGGCGAAGGGGTGCGCGTCGGCCGGCGGGTGGGGGTGCTGGATGGCGTGGCGGTCGCGGTGGGCGTGGGGCTGGACAAGCCGGCCAGGAAAGGCGGCGGCGTGGCGGCCGCCCAGGCCGCCGCGCTCAACGCCGCGTTTGCTCCTTGGGACGCAACGACCCGCTCCGCCCAGGGCGACCCCAGCGCCCATACTTCCGACAAATCGGTCAGGGCCGCGTCGTACTGCCCGCCCAGCGCCGCCGATAGCCCGCGCTCGAGGCGCGTGGCCGGGTTGTCGCCGTTCAGCGACACAGCCAGGTCATAGGCGATCTGGGCGGCCGTGAACTGCTCGTCGGCGGCGTAGTCGCGCCCGCGCAGCCAGACGAGAATCTCCTCGCGCAGCGTGCGGGCGCGGCCGTCTTCCGCCCCCTCCAGCGCCGCGCCCATCGCTTGCAGCACCGTTGTGGTGGCGGCCAGACGACTATCAGGCTCGAAGCTGTCGGTGTAGAGCGTGCCGTAGGTTCCCGCGACCACGGTCACCACTTGCGGCAGCAGGTCGGGCGTCGCCGCGTTGAAGAGCGCCGTCTGTCCCTCCGGCGACAAACCGGTAAAGAGGGCCAGCGCCTCATCGTCGTACCCCTCCAGGGCGAACAGGCCGGCCAGGCTGTCCAGCCGCAGGGCGGGGTTGGCCGCCGTCCCGAAGCCCTCCGTGTAGGATTGGGCCAGCACGTCGGCTGCCGGTGGGCGCTGGGCGCGCAAGTAGGTCAGCGCGGCCAGGCTGAGCAAAGCAACCAGCAGCGCGGCCACCGCCACCCGCCGCCACCAGTCCACCGGCGCGTTCTCGGCCACCCAGCGCCGGTCGAAGACGCGGGCGTAGATGCGGTTGCGGACGATCAGGTTGTCGTCCTCGCCGGCCCGCACCAGGCCATAGAGCTTCAACTCGTTTTGCCAGAGCGACTGCTCGTTGCTGCGCACGCGCCGGCCGGCCAGCACACGGCGATAGAGGGCCAGCAGCCGGCGGCGGTGGGGGCTACCCAGCACGCGCCGGTGGACGAACTGGAGGTTGTTCTCCTCGTGCAGCGCCTCGTCGGTGAAGAAAAGCTCGGCGGCCAGCGCGTCGATAGCCGCCGCGTCCCAGGCATGGCCCGCCTCGGCCCGTCGCGCCAGGGCCGACCCCATCTTCTGCGTCAGGTAGGGGTGGCCGTTGGTCCAGTAGAAGATGCGCTGCAACGCGGCCGGGTCACGCCCCGGCACGCCGTCGAGCAGCACGCCGGCGTCGCCAAAGGACAGCTCCTCCAGCCGGATGCGCACGCCAACGTTGAAGGGCGTGCGGCTGGTGTCGCGGATGAGGTCGTCGGGCGCGGCCACGCCCAGCAGGACGAACGAGATGCGCCGCTCCTCAGCCAGCGCGCCCCCCTCATTGTAGAGGGCGCGAATGGCGGCGAAGAAGTCGTCGGCGAAGTCGAGGTTGAGCACGCTGTCGATCTCGTCGATGAAGATGACGACGCGCTCGCGCACCTCGACCGCCAGCACGTCCTGGATGAAGCGGGTGAAGCGCAGCACGGGGGTCAGCGCGGCGTGCTCCGCCCACCACGCCTCCGGGTCGGTGGTGATGGGCAGTTGCGACTGCAACTCGTCCAGCAGGCTCAGGTACCACTGCTCGATGGGCGCGCTGCCGATGAGGGTCAGGTCGATGACGGCCGTGCGCAGGCCCCGGCCGCGCAGCCAGGCGGCGGTGCGCACCATCAGGCTCGACTTGCCCATCTGGCGCGTGGTCAGGACGTAGCACAGCTCGCCCGCCTCGGTCAGTTCGGCCAGCTGGCGGTCGGCCGGGCGCTCAACGTAGGACGGCGCGTTCGACCGCAGCGCGCCCCCGGCGACAAAAAAGTCGCCTACGGTGGTGGAGAGCATAAAAGCTATTATCCGCAGATTTCGCAGATGTGGCAGATGAAGAAATTAAACACGGATTGCGACGGATTAAACGGATATGACGGATTGAGTATAGGATTCAATCCGTATTATCCGTCTCATCCGTATCCCATCCGTGTTTCATTCTTATAGCCGCGCCGCGAAGTAGAGACGGTAGAGGTCACAGCGGCAAACGTAGTGGTCTTCGTTCTTGACGACCAGCCCGGCTTTCATCAGCCGGAAGCCGGCGGCGGCGTCATCGCAGCGGTTGGTCAGCACCACTTCGCGCATGGCCGCCCGCAGCCGGGCGTCGCGGATGAGCAGTCGGTACTGCCACTGGAGGTGCTGGTGGAACGGCCCCTGGTCGGACGCGGCCGAGGCGGCCAGCGCGGCCCAGTCGGCCCGCCCGGTCACCAGCGTGTAGAGCGCCACCCGCGTCAGGTAGGGGTGGCCGCCCAGCAGCCCCATCAACCCCGCCAGCTCGGCCGGCCCCAGCGGCGCGCCGTAGAGCCGGTTCAGCGCCGCCACCTGCTCCGCGTCGAAGTCGCGCAGGTTCAGCACGTGGCCGACGTTGAAGGGGGACTGGTTCAGGTCATCGATGAGCAGATACGGCTCGGTGGAGACGGCCATCAGGGTGGTCAGGTTATTCCACTGCGGGCTGCCGGCGCGCCGGTTGTGCCAGGAGCGCACCAGCCCGAAGAACTCGGAGTGGAAGGGAGTCAACTGGAGCCGGTCGATCTCGTCCATCGCCAGCAGAATGGGGCTGCCGCCATCGCTGAGCACCGACTGCTCCAGGAACTTGGTCAACTTGCGCTGGGCAGGCAAGCGGCTGGCCCAGGCCGCCTCGACGGCCGCCGGATTGACGCCCAACTCGTCGGCGACCCAGTCGGCCAGCCGCAACAGGAAGGCGTCGAGGTCGTCGCCCACATCCCCCACACCCTGCAAATCGAAGTAGACCACGCGCGCCCCGAAGCGGCGCTGCGCCTCGCGGATGCCGCGGATGAGCAGCGAGGTCTTGCCCACCTGGCGCGGGCCGCGGATGGTGATCGTCTCGCCCGGCCGGGCCAGCGCCTCGGCCAACTCGGCGTCCACGCCGCGCGGGATGTAGAACGGGTCATCGAGGCGCACCGCCCCGCTGGGATAGGCCAGCGCGGCCGGGGAAGCGGCGTCGACGGGACTGCCTTCCTGGAGACGCAAGCGTTCGGCTAACATATCGTACGCCCTTGCCTGGTCGCGGTAATATTGGCCGCCCAGGGCCAGACCCAGGCGGGCGGCCACCTCGCCCGGCGGTTCTCTGCGCGAGAGGGTGAGGATGCTCCAGGGCCGCCAGCGCCGATCCATCCAGCGCGAGTCGTCGGGGCGGTTGGGGTCGGGGGGCGGCTCGCCCTCGACACCGAGCGCGGTCACGGCCTCGCGCAACACGTCGCGCAGCGCCTTGGCCCGGCGGTAGGGATCGCCCGCATAGGCGGGGGCCTCGGCCCGCTCGCCCACGGCACGCAACCCTGTCAGCGGATGCCGCTCCAGCGCGGCGGTCTCGTACCAATCTTTGACCGCGCTCTTCACCAGCTCCTCCCATTCCCCGGCCGTCAGTTGGGCCAGCATGTGTCCCTCCTGCCGTTCAGGCGCAACCCACCTCGGAAGGTGGGTCGCACCCATCCCGTCAAGTGCGACCCACTTTCTGAAGTGGGTTGCACTTGTCCTGTATCCTTCTCTCCCTTACGTGCCACCAGTGTACACCTCCTCCGGCCGCGGGAGTTCCCGCGTTACTCCCGCGTTTGGCCCCCTTCACCGGGTGCAAAGGCGGGATAGGCGCGGGAATAGGCGCGCCTCGTGGGCGGTATGCTATCTCCAGGTGATGAGAGCATACCAACCCGTTCGTAGTTAGGCGATTCATCGCCGTTCTTCGGGCGGGAGGTAAGAGACGGCGATGAATCGCCTGACTACGAACCAGAAAGGCGGAGGACGATCATGGGACGCAAGGTAAACGGTCAACGGCTCGACGACATTCGCGAGGCCATCATTCACCAGCCGGGGCAGCGTCCGGGCCACATCGCCCGCCGGCTGGGGTTCGACAACAAGACGATGATGCGGGCCTTGGGCCTGCTGGAAGCGCGCGGCGACTTGCTGGTGGAGGATGACCGGGGGCGGCTGTCGTGGTATGGGCAGCGGGTGGCGAGCTACGAGTGACGAGCGAAGAGGCTCACGCAAAGAGCGCAAAGACGCAAAGAGCGCAAAGCCCAGAACGAATCTGGGCTTTGCGTTCTTTGCGTCTTAGCGTGAGATCCGCTTCCGCCGCTTGACACGGCCGCCGCAACTCCTTATGCTATAAGCGTTCTCGATCGTTCCTTTGCGTTTCGCGCCCGACCGCGGCGAGGAGCCGACTCGCCACTCCCGGACGCGCCACATCAGGAGTTCACGATGAAGCGCCGTCTACCGTTCGTCCTGGTCTTTCTCGCCCTGTTGCTGGCGGAAGGGGTGTGGCTGCTAGCCGACCTGCGCGCCGCCCAAACCGAAACCCCCGCCACGCAACGCCTCCCGCCGGCCGTCATGTCCGACTCCGGCGACGCTGCCTGGGCCTCGTCCACCTCGGCCGACGGCCGCTACATCGCCTTTGTGTCGAGCGCCGCCAACCTCGTCGCCGGCGACCGCGACGCCTCCCCCGACATCTTCGTCTACGACCGGCAGACGGGCGTGATGGAGTGCGTCTCGGTCACGTCCGACGAACACGATCTGGAGAGTCGCTTCGACGCCCCCTCCATCTCCGACGACGGCCGCTACGTTGTATTCGAGGGTTGGTCGTACACACTCGTGCCCGGCAGCAGCGGCTACGTCAGCGAGATCTACCTCCACGACCGCCAGACGGGCGCGACGACGCTCCTGACCACCAGCGCCATCGCAGAGGAGTTGATTGACGGTAACTCCTTTGACGCGACAATCTCCGCCGATGGCCGGTACGTCGTCTTTGCTTCGGAGGCGACGAACCTGGTCAGCGGCGACACCAACGACGCGGTGGACATCTTCCTGCACGACGTGAGCGCGGGGGGGACGCGCCGCGTCTCGCTGCGCGGCGCGGCCACCCAGGCCGGCGGCGATTCGGGCGCGCCGACCGTCTCGGCCGACGGCCGCTTCGTCGCCTTCCACTCCGACGCCGACAGCCTCGTGAACGGCGACACCAACAACCAGAGCGACGTCTTCGTGCGCAACGTGGCCGCCGGGACGACGACGCGCGTCTCGGTCGGCGCGGGCGGGGCGCAGGGCGACGGCCCCTCGTGGCAGGGCGTCATCAGCGACAACGGCCGCTACGTCGCCTTCGAGTCCCTGGCCGCCAACTTCGCCGCCGACGATGACAACGACGCCGGCGACGTCTTCATCCGCGACCGGCAGGCCAACACCACGGCGCTCGTCTCGCGCGACGCGGACGGCCACCCGGCGGC
>NZ_JAYRVJ010000362.1:0-12652 GCF_041918635.1 Promineifilum sp. (SeqCode) | reverse complement strand
GGCAGCACGTCGCTGTTGTACGTCGGGCTCCAGCCCCAGTCGCCGCGCAGCAGATCGCCCAGCCAGCGGGCGTATTGCACCGGATACGGGTCGTTCAGCCCATGCTCCTCAATGAGCCGGTTCATCAGATTTTCAAACTCGTGCTCGGCCAGCGGCGGCGTGCGCGGCGGCAGGTAAAGTTGCGCCCGCTCCTCGGCCGGGGCGAGCATGACGACGCCATAGAGCGCGGCCGTGATGATGAGCAGCGTCAGGGGAATGGTCAGTAAGCGGAAGAGAAGCTGTTTTAGAAAGGGGGACATGTGTAGTAGGGTAGTAGGGCAGTAGGCCAGTGGGTCAGTGCTCAGAGCGGTGACCTACTGGCCTACTGCCCTACTAATTCACTGATTCCGTGCACTCCAGCAAGCGCGCCGGCGTGACGCCGGCGATCCAGCACTCGGCGGCCACGCCGGCCTCGCCGGTGACGCGCATGAGGACGTGACTGCCCGACTGGGCGACACGCTCAATGGCCGGGTCAGGGCCAAAGGCGTCGCGCCGCTCGGCCAGCCAGGCCGCTGCATCCTCTTCGGCCTGCAAGATGCAGCCGCGACAATCCTCGGGCGGCGGCTCGCCGGTGATCAGACTGCGCAAACCGATCGTATAAGCCGGCGCGGCGTCGTAGCAGAACGACAGTTGGTCGTTGATCACCCGGCAGTAGAGCCACGCGCCATTGTCAAAGTCGGCCCGGATGATGACCGTGGAGTTGAGCGGGTTCACATCCACAATCGCCAGCGAATAAGTCTCCCCCAACCGGTCGTGGACGCCGCGCAGGGCCGTGACCTCGACGCCCGTCTCCTGCTCCAGATCGATCAGGTCGCCCTCGTAAACCCGAGCCAGCTCAATCGCCTCATGGACGACGTTGGCCGCCGCGGCGGCCGGGTTGGACATCATGCTCTGCGTCACCAGCGCCGCCAGGAAGACCAGCGGCAGCGGCAGCAGCAGCGACACCCAGACGCGCCCGTTCAAGCGGCCGCGGTGTCCCGCCTCGGCCATCAGGCTTTCCAGCCGGTGGCCCTGCAACAGGGCCAGCAATCCCAAAGCCAACAGGATCAGCAAGCTGCCGAACACCAGCCCCGTGACCGTGCCGCCCAGGGTGTAGGGGTAGATCGGCTTGTCCCAAAAGCGTGTGTCGGCCAGCCAGGCGACCAGTGTGCGACCATAATAAGGCAGATAACCCATCAGCAGCATGGCCAGGATGGCCGTGACGCCCCACAGCAGCACCGTCACCGGCGTGCGGGCAATGCGGCTGCTGAGCCAGCCGACGGCTCCGCCGAGCGCCGCCATCGCCGCCAGACCGAGCAGCAGCGATGGCAGGTAGAGGGGGATGGGCAGTTGCGCGATGCGCCACGCCTCCATCCCCCACGCGCCCAGCCCCAGCGCCAGCCCAATGAGCAAGCCGTTGATTAGCCCCAGCCGCCGGTAGAGCGGCAGGGCATGTACCTCTGGCCCTGACAAATCCAGGTCTAGCGGGCGCGCCTCAGCCATAGCAGCAAACCTCCGAACAGCAACAAGACCACCAGGGCAGCGATCACGATCAACAACCCGCTAATGCCCACACCAGCGACAGCCCCCGCGGTTGGAGCCAGGGGCGTCGGCGTCAGCGGGACGGGCGTTGTCTGCGCGGCCACCGCCTCCGCTTGCAGGCGATAGTCGATCAGCGTGTCGACGGTCAGCGGCCGGCCATCCCAAACGCCGTTGCCCCGCGCCATATGGGCCAGAATAGCCAAATACTCGTCCTCCTTCAACTCGCCCGGAAAGAAGAGGGGCATGGCCACGCTGACGTAGCGGTAGACGCCGTCGAGCGTCTGGAACTTCTGGAGCGCGCCGTCGCCGATAACGGCCGGTACAGCCGTCGGCAGTTGGAACGCCTGGTCATAGGGCTGCGGGCCGTGGCAGCCGCTGTTCCAACAGTATTGGTCTTCCGGCGGATACTGGGCGCGCCACTCTTCGGTCAACCCCTGCCCCTGGTCGCCGTGGCAGGGCTGGCAGTGGAGCCAGTAGAGTTGCGCCCCTTCGTCGGCCTGGTTGGGCGAGGGGACAGTGGGCGGCGCGGCCAGCCGGTCAATCGTCGGCGTCGCGCCGGGCGGCGGAGTGCTGAAGACCCGTGGCGTGGGCGTCGCCCGCTGCGGCCCGCCGCGCTCGATCTGGGCCGCGGCCGACAGACCGAGGGCCGCCAGCCACATGCCCACCGCCAGCGCCACGACGAGGCGGCGCATTTTCATTCGCATCATAGCGTATCGAACAAAAGAGGCGGGCCGCTCATCCCGCGCCCGCCTCTTGGTTTGTAGTCAGGCGATTCATCGCCGTCTCTTCGGGGCGACCCACTTCAGAAAGTGGGTCGCACCTGTACCTACAGCAGGAAATTAGGCCTTCTTCCCCCGCAATTTCGGGTCCAGAATGTCGCGCAGCGCGTCGCCGATCAGGTTCCAGCCCAGGCCGTAGAGCAGCAAGGCCACACCGGGGAAGACCATGATGTACCAGTGCTGGTCGAGCGTCAGGATCCAGGAGCGGGCGAAGCTGGTAACCTGCCCCCAGTCCGCGTACCCTTCCGGCAGGCCGATGCCCAGGAAGCTGAGCGCGGCGAAGGCGAGCACGACCGAACCCAGGTTGAGCGAGATGATGACCATCGTCGGGAAGACGGCGTTGGGCACGACGTGGCGCAGCATCAGGTGCGAATCCTTGGCTCCACTGGCGCGGGCGGCCAGCACGTAGTCGCGCTGCTTGGTAGCCAGGATGTCGCCGCGCAACTGGCGGGCGTAGCCCGTCCAGCCAAAGATGATCAGGGCGATGGTGGCCGGCCAGATACTTCGTCCAAAGAGGGGCGTCAGCAACGAAGCCAGGATCAGCGCGCCGGTGATAAACGGGAAGGCGTTGAAAATCTCGACGACGCGCATGAGTATTTCGTCGATCCAGCCGCCGTAGAAGCCGGACAGCGCGCCGACGATGATGCCAACGATGGCCGAGGAAACGGTCACCAGGAAGCTGGCTAGAAAAGCCGTGCGCGTGCCCCAGATGGTTCCGTACCAGATGTCGTACTGGCCGCTGGTCGTGCCCCACAGGTGAACCCATTCGTCATTACCCGTAACGGGGCGATACCAGAAGGGAATGGTGGCCGGGGCGTTCTTGTTCCACACGCTGCCCGGCGGCTGCGGCTCAGAGCGGAAGCCGTCGCGCGGGATTTGCATCGGGTCGGCGTTGGGGCGCGGTTTTGGCGCCAGCACGGGCGCGAAGAGGGCGACCAACCCGAAGAAGGTGATGAGCAGGATGCCGGCAACCGACAGCGGGTTGGTGATGATGCCCTTGATAATGCGCGCCCACTCCGGGCCGAACGTTTTCTCCAAACGGGTCAGTTCGCGCAATTCGCCGCCGTCGAGTGAGACGGGCCGCGGGCCGACAGGTTCAGTTACAGTCGTCATAGCGTTTGTCTCCTTAGTTCAGGCGGATGCGCGGGTCGAGGACGGCGTAGAGCACGTCCACGATAAGGTTGGCCATCACGAGCAGTACAGCGCTAAACAGCGTGTAACCCAACATGCTGAGCACGTCCAGGCTGAGCGCCGCCGCGGCGGCCCAGGAGCCAAGCCCCGGAAAGTCGAACACCGTCTCGGTGATGACCACGCCGTTCAACAGACCGGCCAGCGTCAGACCGGCCACGGTGATGACCGGGATGAGCGCGTTGCGCCGGATGTGGCGGTTGACGATCATCTTCTCCGGCAGTCCCTTGGCCCGCGCGGTCGTCACGTAGTCCTGGCGCATCTCTTCCAGCATCGAGGAGCGCGTCACCTTCAGGAGCAACGCCACCTGGATGACCACCAGCGTCAGCACCGGCATCACCAGATGGCGCAGCGCGTCCAGGAAGATGTCGAAGCGCAGGTTCAGCAGCGCGTCAACCGTCACCATGTTGGTGTAGGACGAGAAACCCGGCTTGAGGATCTCCTGGCTGAACCCGGTCGAAAGGCGGCCGGGCTGGAACCAGTCGAGTTTGGCGTAGAAGACGAGAAGCAAGAGCAGCGCGAAAACGAAAGTTGGCAGCGACCAACCGAGGATGGCGAAGATACGGGCGGCCTGGTCAATGGGTCTATTGTGGTTGAGCGCCGCCTTGATGCCCAACCAGATACCAAACCCAATGACCGGGATCATGCTCCAGAGCGCTAACTCCATGGTGGCCGGCAGCCGGCGGACGAGCGCGTCAATGACCGGCTCGCGCCCGGTGCGCGAGTAGCCCAGGTCGCCGCGCAGCACGCCGCCAACCCGCTCGCCCGTCGCCCCGTCTTCCACCCCCACCAGCCAGTTCCAGTACTGCACGTAGAACGGCTTGTCCAGGCCATAGCGCCGGATGATAGCGTCGACCTGGTGCTCATTCTTGGGGATGTCGCGGACGTAGAGGGCGGAGCGCTCAACAGGCCCTAGCACCTGTAGCATGCCAAAAATGAGCAGGGTGACGCCGAACAGGATGATCGGCATAATCAAGAGACGACGGATGATATAAGCGGTCATAGTTCACTCCTCTGCCATAGGCCGGGCGGCGGGTCAGCCCGTCGCCATCTCTCCACTCGCTTTCGTCTCTACCTATAGGGCGATTTGGCAAATCGCCCCACGGCCCACTGGTTGTAGGGGCGGGTTTGAAACCCGCCCCTGCACTGTAGCAGGCGGCTCAACGCTCCTTGAAAGCCAAGAAGCCCTGAGGCGCACGCTCCAGTCTGGTCTTGTAGGGGCGGGTTTGAAACCCGCCCCTACACAACTCTGATCATACACGTAGGGGCAGGTTTGAAACCTGCCCCTACACAAACCTTAAACTTATTCGCCGGCCAGCGACAGGGCGTAGTAGTACGTGCCGGGGGTAATCGGGTTGTAGAAGTACCCGTTCACCCAGCGCTGCTCGTACCGGACGCCGGTGGCCTGGGCCAGGATGACGCTGACGGCGTCATCATAGAACATCTGCTGGATCTCGAAGTACATCTGCTCGCGAGCAGCCGGATCCGTCTCCGCCGCGGCGGTCGAGGCGATCTCCTGGTACTTGGCGATGATGTCTTCGGGCAGACCCTGGCGGCCGCCGAACGTGCCGTAGGTGTACGGCTGGACCCAGTTGTGCGGGTCGTGGATGTCCTCAACCCAACCGCTCACAGCGACGGGCAGTTGCGAAGCGCGGAAGGAGCGCAGCAGGGTCGGCCACGGCAGACCGATGGTCTCGACCTGGTACAGCTCGTTGAGCGCGCCCAGCTCACCCTGCCAGATCTCGCCGATCGTCTGGCGGGCCGTGTTGCCCGTGTTGAAGGCGATCTGGAAGCGGAAGCCGGTCTCCGGCAACGCGCCGTCCCAAGCCTGCTCGAGGTACGCGGCGCACTCTTCGGGGTTGTACTCGTACATCGGGCCGTCGGGGTTGTAGCCGAGCATGTCGAGGATGATCGGGCCGTTGTTGCGGACGCCTTCACCCAACATGGCTTCCTGGATGTAGGTCTCGTAGTCGAAGCAGGTCGCCATCGCCTTGCGGACGTTGATGTCGCTGAAGAAGTTCGCCGGGATACCGTTGCCGTCCAGTTGGCCGGAGCCGATGTAGGGCGAATCCTCGGCGATGTTCCAGGTCAGGAACGCGTCGGTGCGCGACGGGTTGGGCAGGTCATCCCACTTGCGCAGGAAGCCTTCCGGGTTGTCCGGATTCGGCGCGCAAGTGCCATCGGGGGTGCAGATTTCGCCGACGAGCGGGTCAACCTGCGGCCGGTCAGCGATGCTGCCCAGCGCGATGCTGGCGGCGTCGCCGGCCTGCAGAGCGGCGAAGCGGGTGCCCCACTCATCCACCAGGCGGGTGATAACGGTCTGGATCTGCGGCGCGCCAGACGGGCCACCTTCCCACAGCGGCTCATCCAACGAGGCGCGCCAGTAGTTCGGGTTAGCCGCAAGGACGTACTCCTCGCCGGGGGTCCAGTGGTCGAGCATGTAGGGGCCGGTGCCATTGGTTACGGCGCCCAGCTTGGTGTTCTCCGCGCCGGGGGCGTAGAAGTCCTGCCAGGTGGCGCAGTCGCCATCCCAGTCGCCCTGGGCCACGGCCCAGTCATAGTCGATGACGCTGCCCCAGGTCTGGGCGATGGTGGCCAGGAAAGGCCCCCACGGCTGCGCCAGGGTGACGGTGAACGTGCCGGCCTCATCGTCGGCCACGAAGTGGCTCTTCACCGCTTCGCAGGTCGCGACCAGTTCTTCCGGCGTGGCGCCGGCCTTCAGACCCTCAGGATCGCCAGCGAAAGCGCCTTCCTGGATGCCCTCGGTCACGTCGCCAGAGACGTAGCCCATGATCGGCTCCAGCAGCAGCCACTGCGGGCCGTTCGGGTCGCTCTGCAGCATACCGCGCGTCCAGCTATAGGCCACGTCGCTGGCTTCCAGCGTCGCGCCGTCATGGAAGGTGATGCCTTCGCGGATGTTGAAGGTATAGGTCAGGCCATCTTCCGAGATGCCGCCGTTCTCGACCGATGGAACTTCCTCGGCCAGGAGCGGGACGTAGTTGACCGGGTCGCTACCGTTGTACCAGATCAGCGTCTCGTAGATGTTCATCATCGTGCCGTTGCTGGCCGTGTCATAGCCCAGCGCCGGGTCGAGGGTGTCCATATCGCCAAACGTCTGGACGACGTAGGTCGTCGGATCGGGGGCGACCATCGCGACCTCTTCGACCGGTTCCGCCGTCGGGGTAACGACGACTTCCTCGACCTCGGTAACGACGCGCGTTACTTCGACCGTCTGACCTTCCTCGGTCACGGTCTCGGTGACGACGCGGGTCACCTCAACGACTTGCGATGTCGGCTGGCAGGCCACCAGAGCGAGGCCCATCACCAGCAGCGCGGCCAATACGAGGCCGATGCGATTCTTCGTAAACATGTTTCGTGTCTCCTCCATTCTTCAAATGGACATTGATGTGTCAGACAGATGACCTGCGCGCCAGCAACGCGCAAATCGTCGCTTCTCTCTTGTTCGTACTAGAACCCTTTGACACCACCTCCTCAAGTAATTAGGAATTAAGAATTAGGAATTAGGAATCTTTCTCGTGCTGCTGAATTCGTAATTCCTAATTCTTAATTCCTAATTGCGCGAAACATACGTTGTCACTCATAGAAACTTTTCTGCATGGTGGCAGGCCACATGATGGGGCGCTGCCTCGGTACCCAAATTACGAAACTCCGGGTCGACCTGACGACACACGTCGGTGGCGTAGCCGCACCGCGGATGGAAACGACAGCCGGCCGGTGGATTGGCCGGGCTGGGCACGTCCCCTTCCAGGATGATCCGCTGCCGCCGCCCTTCCTTGTCCGGGTCCGGAACGGGAATGGCCGACAGCAACGCCTGGGTATAGGGATGCAACGGATGGTCGTAGACCTCGTTGCGGCTGCTCAGCTCGACAATGCGGCCGAGATACATCACCGCGACCCGGTCGCTGATGTAGCGCACCATAGACAGGTCGTGGGCGATGAACAGATAGGTGAGGCCCAACTCTTGCTTCAAGTCGTCGAGCATGTTGACGACCTGGGCCTGGATGGACACGTCGAGCGCCGAGATAGGCTCGTCGGCGACGATGAACGACGGGTTCGTCGCCAGCGCGCGGGCCACGCCGATGCGCTGCCGCTGGCCGCCGGAGAACTCGTGCGGGTAGCGGCTGACGAAGTACGGGTTGAGGCCGACGACGCGCAACAGCTCCTGGACGCGCTCCTTGCGGCTGGCGCTGTCGCCGATGCCGTGGATGGTCAGCGGCTCGCTGATGATGCTGCCCACGGTCATGCGCGGGTTCAGCGAGGCGTAGGGGTCCTGGAAGATCATCTGCATGTGGCGGCGGGCGCGGCGCAGGTCGTTGCGCCCCATGTCGGTCAGTTCGCGGTCGCCGAACTCCACCGTACCGGCCGTCGGTGTTTCCAGTTGCAGGATGGTGCGGCCGGCCGTCGACTTGCCGCAACCGCTCTCGCCCACCAGACCGAGCGTCTCGCCCTTGTAGATGTCGAAGCTGACGCCGTCCACGGCCTGAATGTGGCCGACCGTCCGGCGCAGGACGCCGCGCTTGATCGGGAAATACTTTTTCAGGTCACGGACACGAAGGAGTGGGGGGGAGTTTCGGGGGCCGCCGGTGGCAGGCCCAATATCCAGTGCGCCGGTGCTAGAGTAGGATGCTGGGGTTTGGGTCTGGGCTTGGGTGGTCATAGCGGCGCCTCCGCGATGGCCGCGACGGCGTCGACGGCGATTTCCTTGCTGTAATCCACGATGCGCAGGCCGTTGTAGACCTCTTCGGCCCGCCAGCAGGCGGAGGTATGGTCTTTGGCCACGGCCAGCAAAGGTGGGTTCTCCTCCCAACAGCGCTCGATGTTGTAGCGACAGCGCGGGGCGAAGGGGCAGTAGTTGGCTTCCTTCAGCAAGTCCGGCGGCAAGCCCTTGATCGGGATGAGCCGTTCCTTGCGAGCGGCGTCGATCTTGGGCAGCGATTCCAACAGCCCGACGGTGTAGGGGTGCGCCGTCTCCTTGTAGAGCGAGCGCACCGGGGCCAACTCCACGATGAAGCCGGCGTACATCACGGCGATTTTCTCCACCATGCCGGCAATGACGCCCAGGTCGTGGGTGATCCAGATGATCGCCATACCTAACTGCTGCTTGAGCCGCAGCACCAGGTCAACGATCTGGGCCTGGATGGTCACGTCCAGGGCGGTGGTGGGTTCGTCGGCGATGAGAAGGGAGGGGTTACAGGAGAGGGCCATGGCGATGCCGATGCGCTGCCGCTGGCCGCCGGAGAATTGGTGGGGGTAATCTTTGAGCCGGTCGGCGGCGTTGGGGAGGCCGACCAGGGTCAGCAACTCCGCTGCCCGTTCATCCGCCTGCTCCTGCTTCATGCCCAGATGGAGCACCAGCGCTTCCGTCATCTGCATGCCGACGGTCAGCACCGGGTTGAGCGAGGTCATCGGGTCCTGGAAGATCATCGCCATTTCCCGGCCCCGCACGCGGCGCATTTCGTCAGCGGAAAGCGTGAGGAGGTCGCGGCCGTTGAAGAGGACCTGGCCGTCTTCGACACGGCCGGGCGGGCTGGGGATAATGCCCATCATCGACTTCATCGCCACCGACTTGCCTGAACCGCTCTCGCCGACGATCGCCATCGACTCCCCTTCGGCCAGGTCGAATGATACCCCATTGACAGCGTGCACGACGCCGTCCTCTGTATAGAACCTGGTGGTGAGGTTGTTAACCTCGAGCAATTTAGTCATCGTATCCCCGCGTGCGCTTGAGAAGTTCAGGAGTCATACTATTCCCTCGACTGCGGACGGTTAAGTGAGCTAGGCATCGCTCTGCTCGGACAGATACATTAGAGCGCGCTAAATATAGCTTAATTCGTCCGGCTGCCAAGAGTTAGACAGTGCCACACAGAGATCAACTAGAAGCGCTGGTAAGGGACCGTGACGCCACGGTGATTTTCATAGTTCGTTTAGTATAGCATTGTACAAAACAAGTGACAAGTAGGTGACAAAAAGAGGTCAGAAACCAATGGCCCCTCCCTTGTTGCTGGGCAAGGGAGGGGCCGGGCTGGTAACAGCGAGAATGATGGGAAAGCTATAAGGCAGTTACCATTTGAAGAAGGAGGACAAACCGAAATGGAATTACGAATTAGGAATTACGAATTAGGAACGGGAATGCTTTGCAGTCTTAATCCTAATTCGTAATTCCTAATTCTCCTTAGTTACTCGGCGTTGAGCGAATAGGCGTAGTAGTCGCGCCCGAACGCGCCGACACGGTAGTAGTAGCCGTCCACCCAGCGCTGGCTGTACCAGGGGGCGTCACGCTGCAACAGGTACACCTGCGGCACGGTCTCATAGACCAGCTGCTGCAACTCGAAGTACGCCGCCTCGCGCTCGGCCGGGTCCGAAGCCGTCACGCCGGCGTTGACCAGTTCGAGATACTGCGCCTGGAGCTCGTCCGGGATGGCCTGGTTCTGGGCGTAGTTGCCGACCAGGTAAGGCTGCACCCAGTTGTGCGGGTCGTGGATATCTTCCTGCCAGCCGGTAATGCTGATGGGCAACTGCGAAGCGCGTTGCGAGCGTAGCAGCGTCGGCCACGGCAAGCCTACTGTCTCAACCTGGTACAACTCGTTGATCGCGCCGAACTCGGCCTGCACGATCTCGGCGATGGTCTGGCGCGTGGTGTTGCCGGTGTTGAAGCCGATCTGGAAGCGGAAGCCGGTCTCCGGCAACGCGCCATCCCAGGCCTGCTCCAGGTACGCGGCGCACTCCTCAGGATTGTACTCGTACATCGAGCCTTCCTCGTTGTAGCCGAGCATGTTCTTGATGATCGGCCCATTGTTGCGGACGCCCTGGCCGAGCAGCACTTCCTGGTTGTAGGTCTCGTAGTCGAAGCAGGTCGCCAACGCCTTGCGGACGTTGAGGTCGTTGAAGAAGTCCAACGGGATGCCGTTGCCGTCCAGCTGGCCGCTGCCGACGTAGGGCGAGTCCTGGGCGATGATGAAAGTCGGGAAGAGGTCGGTACGGTTGACGCCCGGCCGGTTGATCCACTTGCGGAAGATGCCGTCCGGGTTGTCCGGGTTGGGCTGGCACTCGCCCGTCTGGGAGTCGCAGATCTCGCCGACCAGCGGATCGACCTGAACTTCGTGCTCCGGGTTCACCTGGACGTACTCGGCGTCGCCGGCCTGGAAGCTGGCGAAGCGCGTGCCCCACTCGTCAACGACGGTGTAGATGATCGTCTTGAGCTGGGCCGGGCCAAAGGGGCCGCCTTCCCAACGGGGCGTCTCTTCCGTCCGCCAGTAGTTCTCGTAGGCGGTCAGAACGATCTCTTCGCCGGGCGTCCAGTGGTCGAGCATGTAGGGGCCGGTGCCGTTGATGATGCTCGTCAGTTCGGAGTTCTCCGCGCCGGGGGCGTACCAGTTCTGCCACGTGGCGCAGTCGCCATCCCACGCGCCTTGCTCAATAGCCCACTCCTGGTCGAGGATCATGCCCCAGGTCTGGGTGATGGTGGCCAGGAACGGCCCCCACGGCTGGGCCAGGGTGATGGTGACCGTGCCGGCGTCGTCGTCGGCCACGATCTTGCTCTTGACCAGCTCGCAGGTCGCCGCCAACTCTTCGGCCGAGGCGCCGCTGCGCAGGGCCTCCGGGTCGCCGGCCAGCGCCCCTTCCTGGATGCCCTCGGTCACGTCGCCGGAGGTATAGGCCATGATCGGCTCCAGCAGAAGCCACTGGGGGCCATTGGGGTCAGACTGGAGCAGACCGCGCTGGAAGCTGTAGGCCACGTCGTGAGGCTCCAGCGTGCCGCCGGCATGGAAGGTGACGCCCTCGCGGATCTGGAAGGTGTAGGTCAGGCCATCCTCGGAGATGCCGCCATTGTCCAGGCTGGGCACTTCGACGGCCAGGGCCGGCACGAGGTCGGTCGGGCTGACGTGGTCGTAGGTTACCAGCGGCTCCATGACGTTCTGAATGACGTTGCCGCCCGAGGTCTCGTAGCCGAGCGCCGGGTCGAGCGAGTCCGGCTCGCCAAAGGATATTTCGCGCCAGACGGTCGGATCTTCCGGACCGGTGGGGCCGGCGGCCGCTTCCGGCGTGGGGGTGGCGACGGTCTCCTGTACTTCGGTGACAATGCGAGTCACTTCGACAGGCTGACCTTCTTCAGTGATCGTCTCGGTGACCACCCGGGTCACTTCGACAACCTGCGACTGCGGCTGGCAGGCCACCAGCGCCAGGGCGACTACCACCAAAACGGCCATGAGCAGGCCGCGGTTTCTCTGCTTGGACATGTTAACGTCTCCTCTCATTCATCTGATTGGCATAGGCTTGCTGCTAGGGAAGTAGTTCGGCGTTGCTTGTGGTAAAGTATGTTCACCAGCTATCGAAAGGCATCACCTCCTGCGAGGCTGGGCATGCCGGCGCCGGCCTGGTGACTTCGGGTCTCAATCGCGCCCTCCGGCCGGCCGCCGGTCTATTAGATTCAGTAGTGGGAGCTTTTTCCCGCAACTCGCGCACAGTATACAACAGGGTCATAATGGTGTCAATATAGTGACATTTTGGTGTCAGGGGCGCGCTGCGCTCCGGCAATGAGGTAAGCCGTATGAAAGAGATTCTCGCCATTCACACCGGTGAAGGAAGCGATAGCGCCGACTACACCTTCATGGGCCATCAGCTGCGCGTGCGCCGCGTCGGATGCGGCGGCGACCCCGAGCGGGCGCGCGCGCTCATCGCCGAGCACGATGGTCAAGTCGACGCTATCGCCCTGGAAGGCATGCCGGCGACGCTGGAACTGGGCGATGTGCGCCGGCCGCACGACCTTGGCGCGACCCTGCCGCGGGTGGCCCAACAGACGCCCGTCGTCGACGGCAGCGGCATCCGCGCCGGCCTGGAGCGGTGGGGCGTCATCCTGGCCGACCGGGCGCAGCCGGGCATCTTTGCCCAGAAGCGCGTGCTCATGGTTCCCGGCCTCAACCACGGCGGGTTGGCCGGGGCGCTCGGCCGCCGCGCCGCCGAATTGCGCTACGCCGATCCGTTCATCTACTTCGCCCTGCCCTCCATACCGCTGGTGGGCAGCCAGCAGACGCTCGACCAGGCCGCCGGGCTGACGCTCGACCAGCTGAAGGACGCGCCCTTCCACCGCATCCAGCCGTTGCCCG
>NZ_JAYRVJ010000361.1:0-5007 GCF_041918635.1 Promineifilum sp. (SeqCode) | reverse complement strand
GCCGGCCCCGGTGGCGGCGATGGCGTCCAGCAGCCCCGGCCAATCGACGTGGTCGGACAGGACGAAGCCGCGGTCTACCGAGCGGCGGCGGCGCTGGCCGCGCACGCGCATCCAGCCGGAGGCGAAGGCCGCCGACAGGTCGCCGAAGCGCCGCAGCCAGGGCGTGCCCTGGGCCGAAGTGGGGGCCAGGATGAGCGCCCGCGACCAGTCCACCTCGGCCGGCGCGTCACCCACGTAGTTCCAGGGCGGCAGGGGCACGCCGCCGCGGCGGTAGGCCGCGTTCAGGCGGTGGATCGCGCCATGGACGTAGACGGGGCCGATGCTCGCGTCCACGCCGGCCAGTAGGCGCTGCGCCTTGCCCAGCGCGTAGGCGAAGAGGACGCTGGCCCGGCCGGCGGCCTGATTCTCGCGCCACCAGGCGTTGACGGCGGCGAACACCTCGGTCGCCGGCGGCCAGCGGTAGATGGGAAGACCGAAGGTGGCCTCGGTGATGAAGGTGTCGCAGGGGACGGCGGCGAAGGGGGCGCAGGTCGGGTCGGGTTCGATCTTGTAGTCGCCGCTGAAGACCCAGCGCTCGCCGCCGTGCTCCACGCGAATCTGGGCCGAGCCGAGGATATGACCGGCGGGGTGGAAGGAGACGCGCACGCCGTTGATGAGCAGGGGCTGCTCGTAGGGCAGGGCCTCGATGCGCGCCTCGTCCCCCAGCCGCAGCCGCAGCACGCCCTCGCCCGGCGTGGCGCACAGGTAGGCGTCCGAGCCGGGGCGGGCGTGGTCGCCGTGGGCGTGGCTGATGAGCGCCCGCGCGACCGGCCGCCACGGATCGATGAAGAAGTCGCCCGCGTCGCAGTAGAGGCCGTGGTCGGTCAGGGTCAGGAGCATGGGCACGGATTATAGGAAAAAGGCCAGATTTGTGGCAAGGGTACCAATTGCTCAGATTAGGTTGTTTTTCTCTGAGATGGCTTGCTATAATTCCGCCACTTCCGTTTCCAGTCCCTCATCCTAGCCGTCACGGATACCTAGTTGCGGATACAGTTGAATAAGAGGTGGAGCGTCTCATGGCCAGCAGTTCGGGTTTTCTTCCACTACGTCATCGTATTCGCCTGCGTGACCAGCTTGTCAGTTACTTCAGCCGGGCGGAGTTGCAGACGCTCTGCTACGACCTGGGCATCCCCTTCGACGATCTGGCCGGCGAAACGCTAACGAACAAGGTCGAAGACCTGATCGGCCGGCTGGAACGCTCGGGCCAGGTCGCGCAACTCATCGCCTACTGCCAGCGGGAGCGGAGCCAGGTGGTCTGGACGGATCAGGCGCGCCTCTTCCTGTCTTACAAGCGCCATGCCGAGACCGACAGCCAGCTGGCCCACCAGTGGCAGGAGCGGCTGGGCGCCGCCGGGCACGAGGTCTTTATCGACACGACCATGCGCGTCGGCACGGCCTGGCTCGACCAGATCGACGCCGCCATCCGCGACTCGGACTTTCTGATCGTCCTCCTCTCGCGCCAGTCGCAAGATTCGGAGATGCTCCAGCAAGAAGTGCAGCGGGCCTATGAGTATGGCCGGCGGCAGGGTAAGCCGGTCATCCTGCCCATCCGCATCAACCACGAGGACATGCTGCCCTATTCGCTGGCGGCGTTCCTGAATACCCAGCAATACCTGCTCTGGCGCGGCGACCAGGACACCGACGCTGTGCTGACCGGATTGCTGGCCGCCATCGCCGGGGACAAGCCCGCGCCGCCGCCGCTCGCGCCGTTGCCCGCGCAGCCCGCGCCGCAGACCATCATCACCACTGATGGGCGTGTGGCCGAGGCCGGCAGCTTCGCCAAGCCGCCCTTGCCCGCCTTCGACCCGCGGGTGATGGATGACATGGAGGTTCCGGGCGGCACGATGCGCCTCAGCGACAAGTTCTACATTGAGCGCGAGGCCGACGCCCAGTTGAAGCGCCAGCTCACGCGGCGTGGCACGATGTCCACCATCCGCGCTCCGCGCCAGACGGGCAAAAGCTCGCTGCTGGCCCGCGGTGTGGGGCACGCCAAGAGCCAGAAGATGCGCATCGTCCACCTCGACTTGCAGCGCGTCGATCGCGACGACTTCGCCGACGCCGACGCCTTTCTCCACTACTTCGGCCGCTACATCGTCTTCAAGCTGGGGCTGGACGTGGAGCAGATGAAGCGCATCTGGTCGCGCTCGCTCGGCTGCCAGGACCTCGTCACGTCGCTCATGGAGGAGTACGTGCTGCCGGAACTGACCGACCCGGTGGTCATCGCCATCGACGAGGCCGACCGGCTGCTAGATACGAGCTTCTACAGCGACTTCTTCGGCATGGTGCGCTCGTGGCACAACAGCGTGGCCTATGAGCCGCTATGGGAGATGGTCAACTTCGCCCTGGTCATCTCTACTGAGCCTTACTTGCTCATCGCCGACCCCAACCAGTCGCCCTTCAACGTCGGGTTGCGCATCAACCTGAAGGACTTCACCGGCGACCAGGTGGCTGACCTGAACCGTCGCTACGGCTACCCGGTGGCCGCGGCCAACCTGGCGGATTTCAACCGGCTGCTGGGCGGCCACCCCTACCTGACCCGCAAGGCGCTCTATACCCTCGTCGTGGATCAGTTGCCCTGGAACGAGTTCATCAAGGTCGCAGCCAGCGACACCGGTCCCTTCAGCGACCACCTGCGCCGCCAGCTGTGGCTGCTACACGACAAGCCGGAGTTGCAGGCGGCGCTGCGCGAAGTGGTGCAGCGCGAGCGCTGCAGCAACGATCTGCTGCGCTACCAGCTGCTCAGCGCCGGGCTGATCACCGCCTCCGGCGACCGCTGCGAGGCGCGCTGCGAGTTGTACCAGTTGTATTTCCGCGATCGGTTGTAGAGGAAGCGCCATGGACCCTGAAGACGCCGACGATTTCTACTACGTAGGCGGCACGCTGCGGCCCGACTCCCCCTCCTACGTCAAGCGCCCGGCCGACGACGACCTGTACGAGGCGGCGTTGTCCGGCAACTACTGCTACGTCCTGACCCCGCGGCAGATGGGCAAGTCCAGCCTGATGGTGCGGACGGCCCGCCGCCTCGACGCCCGCGGCGTGCGCACGGTCATCCTCGACCTGACCTCCATTGGCACCGGCGTCACGTCCGACCAGTGGTACTTGGGCCTGCTCAGCCGCGTGGCCGGGCGCGTCGATCGCGGCTTCGACTTCCACGGCTGGTGGGCCGAGCGCGAGATGCTGGGGCCGGTGCAGCGCTTCACCGATTACCTGGAGGACGTGCTGGCGCGGCGGCCGGAGTTACGGCTGGTCATCTTCGTCGATGAGATCGACACGACGCTCAACCTGAGCTTCTCCGACGACTTCTTCGCCGCCGTTCGCTCCTTCTACAACGCCCGCGCCGAGAACGCCGATCTGAAGCGGCTGAACTTCGTCCTGCTGGGCGTGGCGACGCCGGCCGATCTCATCAAGGATCGGGGGCGCACGCCCTTCAACGTCGGCCACCGCGTCGAGCTAAAGGAGTTCGACGCCGGCAGCGCGCAACTGCTGGCGGCCGGGCTGGAGGCCGTCTACCCCAGCCGCGGCGGCGATCTGCTGGGCCGCATCCTGTACTGGACGGGTGGCCACCCCTACCTGACGCAGAAGCTCTGCCTGGCCGCCGTTGAGGCCGCACCGGAGGGGGGCACACCGGAGGCTATTGACAACCTGGTAGAGACGCTGTTCCTCTCTGAAGAGGCCCGGCGCGAGACGAACCTCCAGTTCATCCGCGACAACATTAAGGGCATGGACGAGGCGGAGCAGCGTGAGCTGCTGGCGCTCTACGAACGGGTTTGGCGCGGCGAGCGCGTGCCGGAGGACGAACGCTCCTACGTTCAGAATCGCCTGAAGCTGATTGGCCTGGTGCGGGTTGAGGGCGGTACGCTCCTGCCCCGCAACGAGATCTACCGGCGCGTCTTCGACCGGACGTGGATCCGGCAGGCCAAGCCGGATGACCGCTACCGGCGCGTGGCTATCGGCGCGGTGGCCGTGGCCCTGCTGGCTGTCATCGGCGCCGTCGGTCTCGTCTTGTGGCAGCGCCAGCAGACGGAGCGGAACTTCATCGCCAACCACGCGGCATCGTTCGAGAGCGGCAACACCACGGCGCGACTGGTGGCGCTGGCGGCGCTGTACGACCACAACGCGGCCAGCGCCGGGCGGGCCGACGAACTCATCGCCGGCCTGAGCGACGCGGAGCGGCAGGCGCTCTTCCGCGACAGCGACCTGACCGGCCTGGAGGCTGAGGTCGGGCGCGTGGCGCGGGCCATCGTCGCCGACCTGGACAACACCTCGGCCAACAACGAGCTGCTGCTGCGCATGGCCGAGGCGCTGAACCAGACCGGCGACGCCAACCGCTATCTAGGGTCGCAATTGACACTCTTGCATGGGGCGCGAGAATCCCTGAATAGCGGCCAGTGGCGCGAGGCGCTCGACGATTACACCGACCTCATCGACAACTTTGAGCCGGACATACCGGCCCTCTTTCTGGAGAAGGCCATTGCCGGCTATCAGCTCGACCCGCAATCGGCCGAGACGGTGCTGAAGGACATCCAACGCTTGTCTGACGGCAAGCTCTACGAAGCGTTTCTGGCCGGTACGGGGCGGGCGGCGGCGCCCATGCAGACGACGTGGCAGGCGCGCGCCCAGGCAGAGATCGTCCGCCGGCCGGAACTGTTCGCGGTCGTGCTGGCCGACACGGCCGACTACGCCGCGCTGGCCGAGGGACTGCCCTCGCCCACGCCAGCGCCGACGCTCCCGCCGACGCCCGTAGCGGAGGCGGTCGCCGCCGGCGACGCCGCGACCGCCACGCCCGCGGTGAGCGACGCACCCACGGCCATCGTCATCCGGCTCGGGGCGCCTGAGGGCACGCTCCTCTACAGCGGGCCGGGGACGGTGTACGAGGAGGTAGGCGCTCTCGACGGCGACGAAGAGCTGGAAGTGTTGGGCCAGAACCCGACCGGCGAATGGTATAACGTGCGCCTGACCGATGGCGCG
>NZ_JAYRVJ010000360.1:0-1825 GCF_041918635.1 Promineifilum sp. (SeqCode) | reverse complement strand
GGCGCGACAGTCCGCATCGAAGTCCGCCGCGCCCGCCCCGGCGAAACGCCCGGCCGCGCCATCGACGGCCGCCCCCATACCGGCGACACCCTCCCCTTGGCCCCCCCAGGCACGACCCAGAGCGTGCTGATCCTGGTTGAGTAAATGGCTACGGATGTAGATGGATAAAACGGATGAAGAACGGATTCAGAAATCTTATATCCGTTCTTCATCCGTTTTATCCGTTCTAATCCGTAGCTATTCCTTCCTGCAACTAGCCAATACTTGCTGCGTACTGTATTATGAGCATGGCATGAGTACAGACCTGACCGGTTACGAGCGGACTCTCGTCCGCCAACCTTCAGGTCTAGCACGAACAAGGAGTGTGCAATCATGGACTATATGGATACAGTACGACGTGGATGGCAGATCACTTGGAACAACAAGTGGTTATGGCTGCTGGGTTTCCTGGCGGCGCTGGGCAGCGGCGGCTCGGCCTTCAACAATTCCAACTACCAGGTGGACGCGCAGAATCTGCCGGCCGGCTCCGGCGGTCTCACGCCGGGTATGACCGCGGCCCTCGGCGGGGGCATCCTGCTGTTGCTGTGCGTCTTCTTCATCATCGGCATCCTGCTGTGGCTGGTCAGTCTGGCCGCGCGCGGCGGGTTGATCACCTCGGTCGTGGAACTGGCCCGCGGCGAGACCTCCAGCTTCCGCAAGGCGTTCGGCCAGGGCTGGCGCAAGGTTGTGCCGCTCTTGCTGATGACCATCGTCCTCTTCGCGGTGATGATCATTCTGGTCATCGTCATGGCCTTGCTCTTCGCCGGTACGATCGCCGGGGCCATCGCCGCCGGCAGCTCGGGCAGCGACAATCTGGCGGCCATCCTGGGCTCGCTCGGCGTCGGGCTGCTGTGCCTGTTGTGCCTGCTCGTCCCGCTGAGCCTCGTCCTCAACCTCATCTACCCGTTTGCCTACCGCGGCATCATGCTGCGCGACCTGGGCCTGATGGACTCCATCCGTCACGGTTGGAGTGTGTTGCGCGACAACCTGGGCAACATCCTCATCCTCGGCCTCATCTTCTTCGTGGTGAACGTCGTCATCGCCGTGATCTTCGGCGGCATCATGGGGCTGGTGGGACTCAGTACCGGCCTGTTGCAGGTGATGATGAGCGGCAACCAGGCGACGACGAGCCAATGGGTCGCCGCCGGGCTGGGCTTCCTGGCCGCGTCGCTGATCTTCGCCGTCATCTCGGCCATCGTCACCGCCTGGCGTTCGGCCACCTTCACCCTGGCCTACCAGCAGTGGACGGGCAAGGATGTGATCAAGGAGACGGTCGCCCCCGTTCCGCCCGCGCCGACGATGTAGACGATGTAGCGCGGGATGGTATCCCGCGTCTGGGTGCGTGGTAGGGGCGGGTTTCAAACCCGCCCCTACACATCGACGAATGAAGGAGGGTTAGCACATGGACTACACAGGAACCCTGCGCGACGGCTGGCTGTATACGTGGAAGCACAAATGGCTGTGGCTGCTGGCCCTGATCCCGGCGCTGGCCGGCGTCGTCGGCCTGCTGCCCACCCTGAGCGGCAGCCTCGTCACGGCCGACATGACGCCAGATCAGGTCATGTCCATGGCCGGCCGGTCGCTGCTGGTGAGCTGCGTCACCCTGATTCTGGTCCTCGTCATCTGGCTGGTGGGCCTGGCGACACGCGGCGGGATCATCACCGGTGTGGCCCGGCTGGCCCGCGGCGAGATGGTCGGTTTCGGCCACGCCTTTCGGGAGGGGTGGCGCAAGGTCTTGCCCCTGTTGGGGATGACCATCCTGCTCTATGGCGTGCTCATTCTCCTC
>NZ_JAYRVJ010000359.1:0-6679 GCF_041918635.1 Promineifilum sp. (SeqCode) | reverse complement strand
TCCCGGCCGACCTTGACCCCGCTGGCAAAGGGAAAGCCTTCGATGGCCGCCGCGCCGTGCTCACGCGCCAGCGCGACCGCGGCCTGGAGCAACGCCCGGCTGACCCCTTCGCGCCGGACATCCTTGCGGACGTAGAAGCAGGGCGCCATCCAGACGCTGTCGTCCTCAGACGGATCGCGTCCCTTGAACGACGGCACGTTTAGGGCGCGGACGAACCGGGAGCGCGGGCCGGCCGCGCACCAGCCGACGACTTCGCCCTCGCGATAGGCCAACAGGCCGATGGGGTATGGGGTGGCTTCTATTAGCTCGATGAACTCGCGGCGGTTCCCTTCCGGGCCTCCGGCCTTGTACTCCTTGTAAGGGATGAGAAACCACATGCACCAGCAGCCATGCGTTTCGCGGCTGGTGGCGAACAGCGCTTCCACGTCTGGCAGAAGCTCCTGAGTGAGGGGTTTGACGTCGAACATTGCGATTCCTTTCTACAACTGCCTTGTTTTCGGATCTCAACTTCCAACAATGCTCTATATGTCGGGTAACACTCGCTGCCGATCATCTCCAAGGCAACCGGCTTCCTTAGGAGCACTCCATCGGCGCACGTTACCTGAACATCCGCAGTCATCAACTCCTGCGCCACCCGCCATTGCCCATCCCCTTCCCTCCGCCAAGTGACTCCTGTGCGGTGCAAACGCTATAACTGCCCTGTTGTCGGATCCCAGCCATCGAGCAGCGCCCGATACGCCGGATCCTCGTACCGCCCCAGAGCGAAGGCAGATGCATATTCTGGCAAAGCGCTCCTGGCAATATAGGCCGCCAGCAAATCCGCCCCCGCCTGCGAAGCCATGATGCCATAGCCCGACAGCGCGCCGAAGAGGTAGGCTCCCATCACCGGCAGCGGGCCGATGAGCGGCCGGTTCTCCCGCGTCTTGCAGTAGTAGCCGCCGTCCACATAGGGCCGGCCAAAGTTGCCGGCGTAGGCGGCCAGTCCCGGAACCATCCGCGCCAGCCCGCGCACCACCACCTCGGCGTACTCCGGCTCGAAGCGGGTGGGCCACACGGCCGGCGTCGGCTTGATGTCGTACGTCCACAGGATCAGCAGCGTCTGCGCTCCCAGCCCGCCCTCCGGCCGGAAGTGGACGCCGGCCGGGAACGGCTCGGTCAGCCAGCGCGTCTCCTCGGCCGCGGCCAGCTCGGCGCGCTCCTCCTCGCGCCAGGGCAGCGCCACCGGATCGCTCCAGATCATCAGAGGCGCGTCGCGCGGCACGATGCCCAGCGGGTCGTTGATGGCGACCTTGCCGTGCAGTTCGTTGAAGACGGGTATCTCGACGCCCAGCAGCGCCCCTACCTTGTCCACCAGCGGCCCGGCGGCGTTGACGAAGACGCGGGTCTGCACCTGATGCGCCTGCCCATCCACCTGGAGGGTGACGCCGTTCACCCGGCCGCCGGTCGTATCCACAGCCGCCACGCGACCGCTCACGAAGCGCACCCCATGCCGCTTGGCCTCGTCCAGCAGCCACATGCCGAGCTGTTGGGCGCTGAGCCAGCCGCAGCGGCGCGGGTGGAGCATGGCGACGGCGTCGGGCGTGACGAAGGGGAAGCGCGCCCGGATGATCGCCGGATCGAGCACCAAATCGGCCCCACCCAGTTCGGGCGCGTACCCCTCGACGGCGTGGGGCGGGAAGGGAGGATCGTCGGGCCAGCCGCGGTGGACGCGCAACTCGCCCGCGCCCAGCGCCGCGCTCTCCTCGGCCGACCGGCGGTAGAGGTCGGCCTTGGCCGGGTCGGCGGTCAGGAAGACGTAGCCGCGCCGGTTCAGGTGGAAGTAGTTGTCGCTGGCCGCGGCCAGCTCTTCCAGCAGGTCGATGCTGCGGTTCATGAAGCGCACCATCGCGTCGCCGGGGCCGGGCCACCAGTTGCGGTAAGCCTCGGTCGATTTGTCGCTGGTCAGCGTCAGCGGCGAGCGCTCTTCGACCAGCAGTACGTTGGCGACGCCGTGGCGGACAGCCAGGTGGTAGGCGGCGGAGACGCCGGCAATGCCGGCCCCACAGATGACGATGTCGGCGGTGGTTGGGATCATGCCTTTGTTTTAGCGCAAAGGGGCGGGGACGCAAAGAATGCGGGGGAGCAGGGGAGCAGGGGAGCGGGGGAGCAGGGGTGAAAAGAGATTTTTGACCAGCGGCTCTTTCACCCCCGCTCCCCTGCCCCCCTGCTCCCCCGCCTCTTCACCCCTCCATTCCCAACAACGCCTCATTGGCGACGCCAACCGAGGCGTGGAGTTGCACCAGCTTCCACTCGCCATCCTCCTGGTGGAAGACCGCGCTCCAACGGGGGGCGATCTGCTTGCCGTTGGGCAGGGTCAGGATGGGCGTAGATAACCCCCAGCCGACCGAGTCTTCCTGGTACGCTTCGGTGTCCCGGCAGGAGACCTGAACGACGTTGCCCAGCGCTTTCACCTCCTCTTTCAGGAACTCGGCCACTTGCGGCCCTTCCAACCATTCGGCGGGGTCGGTGCCGACCAGACGGACGCCGGCCCGCCGCGAGATGTGCCGCTCGGCCCAGGACAAGTCCCCTTTGGCGACCGACTCGAACCAGCCCTCGATGATGTTGCGCAATTCAGTAGATGCCCGCATGGTATTCCTCACGAGTTGAATCCCGGCCCATTGGCCCAGCGATGGGGAGATCGTCCGACCGGGCGCAGTCGTCGCGAAAGCGCCCGGCCGTTGCGTCATAAGTGGGCCGCCGGCTCACCGCAAGGCGGCGGGGATGCCCTCTTCCAGGCCGTCAAACACAACCTTGCCGTCTTTGACGATCGTCACGCCGTTGTCGCCTTCCTCCACGGCCTCGCCGCCGATGTAGAGGGTATAGCCGTAGTTCACCTTGCCGTTCGTGTTCACGAGATCCCTCAGTTCGAAGACAAAACCGCCGTCGATGAGCGCGCTGATATTTTCCCGAACCTCGTCCTTGCCGGTGAAAGTTCCGGTCGGGTTAATGAATAGAGCGTCGTCGGCCACGTGGCTCATGGCCGTTTCCAGTTGCTTCTCCGCGATGGCCGTGTAGAACTCCTGCACGACGGTGACGGGGTCCGGTTCGTTCTGGGCCATGCCGCCGCAGGCCGACAGCAGCAGGACGAGCAATGCACCGATCACAACGAGATACTTCTTCATGATATGCCTCCTCTGGCAAAATGTGGTGGCGGAGGCGTCCGCCGCCGGATTGAGTAAGTGGCCTCACTCTAGCATCCCATCGTGAAATAATCGGGAAATGCCGCGGGAAGCGAGAAAAGAAGAGGTTATTGAGGGGATAGACTTACCCGGGTTTGCCTTCGAGGCGTTCCAGGCGCTCCAGGAGATACTGCCGCGCTTTGGCGCTTTCCAGCTCGGTATAGAGAGCCAGCGCTTCCGTCCACATGGCGCGGGCGTCCCCATCCCGCCCCTCCGCCAGGTGGACCTCACCCAATGCGTACAACGCATTGGCGATGCCCACTTTGGTCCCCAATATCCTGAACCGCTCCAGGGCGGCCCGATAGTGGGCGGCGGCCTGGGCGTAATCCGACTGCGCCAGGGCCAGGTCGCCGTTGAGCTTGAGCATCCAGGCCGCGCCCATGATGTCGCCCATCTGGTCGGTCAGGACAACGCTCTCCCGCGCATACGCCTCGGCCGCGGCATAGGCGCCCTGGCTCAGGTGGAACCACGCCAGCCGGGCCAGCACCACCGGCAACTGCGCCCGGTCGCCAAGCGTGCGAAAGAGATCGGCGCTTCGCTCCAGTCCCACCTGGCGCTCAACCGGCGCGTCGGCGATGTCGGCCAGACCCACCCAGACCCAGGCGCTAATCCATCGTCCTTCCTCGCCCAGGGACTCGCCGATAGCCAGGCTTTCTTCCAGTGCGGTTCGCGCCGCGGCCGGTTCCCCTAGCTGCCTGAGCACTTCGCCGTAGAGCGCCAGCGCGTCGCCCAATCCCCAGCGGTCGGCGGGCGACCCGGCGCGATAGAGGGCGATGGCCTCCTCCAGCCAGCGCCGCGCCGTGGTATAGTCGTTGCTGCCCCAAAAGGCGAGGCTGGCGGCAGCGGTCAGCGCTTTCGCCCGCGCCGACGCAAAGCCCGGCGATCTGGCGAGTAGGGGGGCGGCCAACAGCCTGGACAGCCACGCCGGCCCCTCGCTCCAATGGCCGCGCAGGTTCCAATACCAGGTTAGCGCCCCGGCCAGCCGCAGGCCGCGCTCCACATCGCGCGTCAGCGACCACTCCAGCGCCGCGCGCAGGTTGTCCAATTCCGCGTCGAGCCGTTCGAGCCATTCGATCTGTTCCGTACCGCGCAGCCCGACCTCAGCCTCTTCCGCCAGCCGGACGAACCAGTCCAGATGGCGCCCGCGTACTCCGTCGCTTTCGCCCGCCGCCCGGAGCTTCTCGCGCCCATACTCGCGGATCGTCTCCAACATCTGGAATCGCGTCCGCCCGCGCGCCTGCTCGGCGATCAGCAGCGACTTGTCCACCAGACGGTTGAGCAGGTCGAGCAGCGCGGGGGGCGACGGGCCATCGGGCGCATCGTCGTAGAGCGACCGCACAGCCTCTACCGTGCCGCCGCCGGCAAAAACCGACAGCCGTCGCAGCAGCGCCCGCTCCGGCTCCGCCAGCAGGTTGTAGCTCCAGTCGAGGACGCCGCGCAGGGTTTGGTGGCGCGGCGGGGCGGTGCGGCTGCCCAGATGCAACAGGTCGAAGCGGTCGTCGAGCCGCGCCGCCAGCTCTTCGATCGATAGGGTCTTCATCCACATGGCGGCCAGCTCGATAGCCAGGGGGATGCCGTCCAGGCGCGCGCACACCTGCCGGACGGCTTGCGCGTTCTCGTCGGTCAGCGCGAAGCCAGGATTGACCGCCCCCGCTCGCTCGACGAACAGGCGGATACCCTCGAAGTTCAGCATGGCGCCGAGTAGCGGCCAGCGGGCGTAGCGCGGCACGGCCAGCGGGGGCACGGGCAGGGCGATCTCGCCGATGAGGCCGAGCGCCTGACGGCTGGTCGCCACGATCTGGAGATGGGGGCAGCCGTCCAGCAGGGTCTGGGCCAGCGCCGCGCAAGCGGAGATCAGGTGCTCGCAGTTGTCCAACAGGACGAGCAGCCGCCGGGCGCGCAAGGCAGCGACGAGCGTGGTCAGCAGCGGCTCATCCGGCGACTCGGGGACGCCCAGCGCCCTGGCTACGGCTGGCGGCACGTGGGCGTCGTCGTTGAGCGCCGCCAACTCCACCCACCACACCCCATCCGGGAAGGCGTCCATCAGGTCGGTCGCGGCCTGGATGGCAAGGCGGGTCTTGCCGCTGCCGCCCGGCCCGGTCAGCGTGATCAGGCGGACGGGCGGCGTGGCCTGCCCCGCCGGAGAGAGAGGGGCGTCGCCGGCCGTCAGCAGGCGTTTGATGCGCGCCGTCTCGTTCGCCCGCCCAATGAAGCTGCTCAGGGGGATGGGCAGGTTGGTGATGAGCGCCTCGGACGCGGGGCGGGCGCCCGGCCCGCGCTGAATCCAGCGGTAGAGCGCGGTCGTCTCCGGGCCTGGTTCGACCGCCAGTTCTTCCCACAGCAGCCGTCGGGCCGTCTCATACTGCTGGAGCGCCTCGCTGCGCCGGCCGGCGGCGAGGTAGCAGAACATCAGGTGTTGGTGGGCGCGCTCGTTGGCCGGGTCGGCGTCGAGCGCGCGATGGGCCAGGACAATGGCCCGCCGGTAATCGCTGCGCGTCCGCATCGCCTGGCACAACGCCAGCGTTTGCTCCAGGTAGGCGGCATGGTAGTGCTCGCGCAGGGGCATGATCCAGTCGTCGTAGTAGCCGCTCAGCAACTCGCCCCGATAGAGGTCGAGCGCCGCCAGCGACTCGTCGGCCGGTTCGGCTTCGCCAAGCGGGAAGGGCGGCCGGTCGGCGGCTGGCCGCTCGAAGGCCCTCACGTCCACCCACAGCGGGTAGTCAGGGTTGAGCCGGACAGCCTGCCGGTCGGCCAGGATGGCGTCGGGGCCGAGCGCCCGGCGCAGCGCCGTCAGCGCCTTACGCAGCGAGCCGCGGGCCTGCTCGTCGGGCGTGTCGCCCCACAGCAAAGCGGCCAGCTTCTCGCGGCCGTGGGGGCCGGGCGCGAGGGCGAGGTAGGCCAGCAGCAGTTCCGTCTTGCGCGTGGGCAGGCGGAGCGGCTGCCCCTCGCGGACAAGCTCGAATTCGCCGAACAGGCGCAGTCGGATGGGCAATACATCTGTTGGCTGCCGGGCCGAGTCCATGACGCCACCTGGAAGCGGACGGTGTCCAGTATGTTTTATCGCAAAGGCGCGGGGACGCAAAGGGGCCGGAACACGCACTATCGAAGGAGTGATGAGACGTGACGCTTAACACCAGTTCATCCTCCCCCAACCGCCCCACCACCTGAACCCCCATCGGCCACCCCTCCGCGTCTGTCCCGGCCGGCAGGGAGATGGCCGGCAGCCCGGCATGTGTCCAGGGCAGGGCCATGACCGGGTCGCCGGTGCTGGCGAGGCCGCGCGGGGCGGGGCCAACGGCCGCCGGGGCGAGCCATAGATCGATCCCCTGCTCGTCCATCAACCTGTGGAGCGCTTCGCGTAACTGCGCGCGGCCATCGAGCGCCTGCCGGTAGGCCGCCTCGCTCACCCGCTGCCCGCGTTGGATCAACTCGGCCGTCTTGGGGTGGTAGTGCTCGCGGTA
>NZ_JAYRVJ010000358.1:0-2461 GCF_041918635.1 Promineifilum sp. (SeqCode) | reverse complement strand
GGGTCGCCTTCCTGGGCCAGCGCCGGCAGCGCCGCCACCAACAGAGCCAGGAGTGTGATCAGGATAACAGGTAGACGACGCATAAGTGATCTCCCTATAGTGAACTGATAGGGACGCACCCGTGGGCGCGCCTTGAGCCGAATTATAGCACCGGTCGGGCGCACACGCAGATGCGCCCCTACTTTTGTTAGTTGCAGAACCAATCGTTTCCTTTATACTTCTAGATGTTAACCGTGGTTAACCTTTCGGGAGTACGTCGATGAGGGATGTTGTTGCTGCCGACGCCCTGGAGATTCATGGGTTAATGCCGGAGCCGGCCGAGGAGTGGCGACGCCTGTTGCGCTTTGTCGGGCTGAACGACGAAGACCGGCGAGCCATGTCGCGCACGGTCGAGGCGCTGTTGCGCCGCGCCCCGGAAATGGTCGTCGGAACCTACAACTACCTCCAGTCGGTGCCCGAGACGGCCGCCGTTCTGGGTTGGGAGTCCGGCTTCGACGAGGCCCACCTGGAAGAGCGTCGCCGCTTCTTCACCGTCTGGCTGGCCCGCGTCCTGGGCATGGACACCAGCGACGAGTTCGCCGAGTACCTCTTCCGCGCCGGCAAGTACCACGCCGGCCACGGCCCGCGCCGCATCCACGTCCCGCCCGCCTATGTCACGACCTCCATCGGCATGATGGGCGCGGCCTTCGCTCGCTGCATGGGCGAGGCCGGCCTGCCTGGCGAGGTCGTCGCCCCGGCCATGGCCGGCTGGACGAAGTACCTGTCGGTGCAATTGCACCTGATGGACCTGGGCTATCGCGTCGCCGCCGACTTCCACCGGGGCGACTTCCCTGTGTCCTTCGCCCTCTATGGCCGCCTGCGCCTGAGCGCCGGCCAACGTCTGACCGCCCACGCCCACGAAGGGGATACGCTAGAGGCGCTGCTGCGCAAGTTCTTCAACTACGTGCCCGAATTGCGCGCCGACTGCCTGCGGCCCGTCTGGCACTCCCACGAAAAAGACAACGCCTCCTGGGTTGAGCTTTATCAGACCTACGAACCCGCGCCGGGGGGCTGGCGCTTCCTGCACAACGGCCGCAACGCCGCCTACGCCGAAGGCTTCGCCGCTCCGGTGCATCCCGACGACACCATCAGCATCTTCCCGCCCGGCCGCTGACGCCGGCCTAAATCCCCCCTGAGGAGGTGATTCACCGCCCACCGATAAGCGATTAGCGAGTACGATGAACGAGGACAACGAGAAAAATTCGCTGAAGCCTGATCCAGGCAAAGGATGGAAAACATGGAACTGGGTGGATATGCAAACCATGTGGCGCACGTCGATCTGACGGCCGGCGCGGTTGAATATAAGGGCATCCCGGAGGAGTGGGCGCGCAAGTACATTGGCGCGCGCGGGCTGGGGGTGCGCTACGTATTCGAGAACGGCCCCACGGTCGATCCACTGTCGCCGGAAAACATGCTGTGCTTCATGAACGGCCCGCTGACGGGAACGGCGGCCAACATGAGCGGACGCATGGCTATTGTAACCAAATCGCCCCTGACCGGGACCGTGACGGACAGCCACCACGGCGGCTGGTCGGCGGCGCGCCTGCGCTGGTCGGGCTTCGACGGCCTCATCTTCACCGGCAAGGCCGCCTCCCCCGTCTACGCCTACATCGAAGACGGCCGGCTCGAGTTGCGCGACGCTTCTCCTGTTTGGGGCATGGGCGTCCATGACACCGTCAAGTACTTCCAGAACATGTACGGCGAGAAGGATTTGACGGTCATCACCATCGGCCCGGCGGGCGAGCACCTCGTCCGCTTCGCCAGTTGGGTGAATGAGAACGACCGCGCCAGCGGCCGCGGCGGCACGGGCTGTGTGGGCGGCAGCAAGAATCTGAAGGCCGTCGTCATCAAGGCCAAGAAGGTGTTGCCCAAGCCGGCTAACAAAGAGGCCTGGAAGAAGGCCCACGACCGCGCTCTGTCGGTCATCATGGATGAGGCCAACATCACCAGCCCGCGCAAGGGCGGCCTGTCGCTCTATGGCACCAACGTGCTGATGAACATCACCAACACGATGGGCGCGCTGCCGTCATGGAACGGCAAGGTGACCGGCTATGGCGATGAGTGCGAGAACCTGAGCGGCGAGCACGTCTACGACCACATCCTGGTCAACAACCCCACCTGTCACGCCTGTCCGGTGGCCTGCAAGAAAGAGGTCGAACTGAAGGACGGCATATACAAGGGGTTGCGGATGGAGAGCGTCGAGTATGAATCGGCGTGGGCGCTTGGTGCGAACTCCGGCCATCACGACATCAACGCCGTGGTCAAGATGATCGACCAGTGCAACGACTTCGGCATGGACACCATTGAACTCGGCAACGCCTTCTCCACTTACATGGAGGTTTCGGAGAAGGGGTATCTCAACGGCCATCCGGCGCTGACCTGGGGCGACTGGCCGAAGATGATCGAGTTAGCGGAGGACATC
>NZ_JAYRVJ010000357.1:0-6172 GCF_041918635.1 Promineifilum sp. (SeqCode) | reverse complement strand
TGTGGCCGGCGGCACGGCCTCGGGCAAGACGACCGTGGCGCGCGCCGTCCTGGAATCGGTGGGGGCCTCGCAGATCGCCTATCTCCCCCACGACGCCTACTATCGCGATCTGGGCGACCTGCCCGCCGGGGAGCGCACGCGGCCCAATTATGACCACCCCGATTCGCTGGAGACCAAGCTGCTCATTCGCCACATCAAGGAGTTGCTGGCGGGCCAGCCGGTGCACATGCCGGTCTACGACTTCACCACCGACCGCCGCACCCAGGAGACGATCCTGGTCGAACCCGCGCCGATCATCCTGGTGGACGGCATTCTCATCTTCACCAAACGCAAGCTGCGCGAGTTGATGGACATCAAGGTCTACGTCGATACCGACTCCGACGTGCGTTTCATCCGCCGCCTCCAGCGCGATATGAACGAGCGCGGCCGTTCGCTCGATTCCATCATCCAGCAGTACCTCGAGACGGTGCGCCCGATGCACCTGCGCTTCGTGGAACCGAGCAAGCACCACGCCGACATCATCATCCCCTTTGGCGGCCACAATAAGGTCGCCATGGAAATGGTCGTCAGCCGGTTCCACATGCTGTTGCGCGCCCAACAAGAGGAACTGGCGGCCAAGGAAGAAGTATCCTTATGATCAGTTGGCCCAAACAACGCGTCGTCGTCACCGGCGGCTCCGGCTTCCTGGGCAGTCACGTCGTGGCCGCGCTGCGCCGGCGCGGCGCGGGCGACGTCGTCGTGCCGCTGCGCGAGGAATATGACCTGCGCGACCAGGAGGCCATCCTCGACCTGCTCAACGAGGCGCAACCCACGCTGGTCATTCATCTGGCCGCCTCGGTCGGCGGTATTGGCGCCAACCGCGCTCACCCCGCCGAGTTCTTCTACGACAACCTGATGATGGGCGCCCAATTGTTACACGAAAGTTGGCGCGCCGGCGTGGACAAGTTCGTCGCCATCGGCACTGTCTGCGCCTACCCCAAGTACACGCCCATCCCCTTCCGCGAGGAGGATCTGTGGAACGGCTACCCGGAAGAGACCAACGCGCCCTATGGGCTGGCTAAGAAGATGCTGCTGGTGCAGAGCCAGGCCTACCGGCAACAGTACGGCTACAACTCCATCTTCCTGCTGCCCGTCAACCTGTATGGGCCGGGCGACAGCTTCGACCTGGAGTCGTCGCACGTCATTCCCGCCCTCATCCGCAAGTGCCTGGAGGCGCAACAGCGCGGCGAGCAGCGCATTGTGGCCTGGGGCGACGGCTCGCCGACGCGGGAGTTCCTCTACGTGGAGGACGCGGCCGAGGGCATCCTCCTCGCCAGCGAGCGCTACAACGACAGCGAGCCGGTCAACCTCGGTTCCGGCTTCGAGATCAGCATCCGCGACCTGCTGGCGACCATCGCCCGCCACACCGGCTTCACCGGCGAGATCGTTTACGACACGTCGAAGCCCAACGGCCAGCCGCGCCGCGCCCTGAACACCGACCGCGCCTACGAGCGCTTCGGCTTCCGCGCCACAACCGGCTTCGACGAGGGGTTGCGCCGGACGGTGGCATGGTATCGCCAGACCCTTGAGGCCATGCACGCCGCCGGTGAGCTGGCGATGGCCCCTCAGCGCTGAAGGTGACGAGCGACGAACGATCAACGACCGACGAGCGCGGGCGAACCACCCAGTCTGACCCGCCGGAGCATCACCTCCGTCACCTGGTCGCTCGGCGCGAACGCCGTTAAGGTTCTCGTCTTGCTGGCGCGCTCCATTCTGTTGGCCCGCCTGCTGCCGGTGGAGACGTTTGGCGTCTACGCGCTGGCTACCTCGCTCGTCACGCTCAGCGGCATCCTGCCCGCGTGGGGCATGGGCAGCGCCTACCTCCACCGCGCGCCGGAGACGGCCGACGCCGAACGCGCCGCGGCCGTCCACTTCACCCTGCGCTTGGCGCTGACCGCCCTGTGGGCCGCGGCGCTCATCCTGGCCGCGCTGGCGCTGGCCCAGGGGCCGCTGCGCGCGGCGCTGATCGCGCTGACGCTGGTCTTCGCCGGGCTTTACCTGTGTGACACGCCGAAGGCGGTGCTGGCGCGGCGCGTGGAGCACCGGCGGCTGGCCGTCCTCGAACTCATCAACGCGGTGGGCACAACGCTCGTGGGTGTGGCGCTGGCCTGGCGGGGGTACGGATTGACGGCGCTCTTGGCAACAGACGCGGTCACGGTGCTGTTCACAGCGCTGGTACTCTACGGCTGGCGGCCGGTGTGGCGACCGCGCCTGCTGTGGGCCGGCGAGACGGTGCGCTACTACCTGCGCTTCGGCGGCCGGACGATGACCCAATCCGCCCTGGGCGAGGCGCTGGATAACCTCGACGACATCTGGGTCGGGGCCTACCTCGGCCACAACCCACTGGGCCTCTACTCGCGCGCCTACACCTTCGCCACCTACCCGCGCCGCCTGCTGGCCATGCCGGTTAACGCGGTCGCCGGTGGGGCCTACGCCGAACTGAAGGGGGATCGTCCGGGGCTGTCGCGGGCCTTCTTCCAGACCAACGCGCTGCTGGTGCGCGGCGGCTTCTTGTTGGGCGGGTTGCTGGTGCTGGTCGCGCCGGAGTTCGTCGCGCTGGCGCTGGGGGAGCGGTGGCTGCCTATGGTTCCCGCCTTCCGGTTGATGGCCGTCTTCACCCTGCTCGATCCGATCCAGGGGACGGTGAGCAGCCTCTTCAACGCCGTCGGCCGGCCGGAGCAGGTCATTCGCGCGCGGCTTGTCCAATTGGCGGCGCTCCTCGCCGGGCTGTATGCGCTGGGTCGGGCCTGGGGCATTGTCGGCGTGGCCGTGGCGGTCGACGGGGCGCTGCTCGTCGGGCTGGGGCTGTTGCTGGCCCGCGCCCGCGCCCATGTCGACTTCTCGGCCGGCCGGCTGTTCCTCCGGCCGCTGGCGGCGTTGGCGCTGGCGACGGCATTGGGCGGTGGGGCGGCGCTGGCCGCCGCGCGGGCCGGCTACGTGTCGCCGTGGCTGAGCGGCGGGCTGAAAACGGTTATCTTTCCGGCCGTCTATGGCGCGGCGCTGCTGGCGCTGGAGCGGGAAGCGTTAGTTAGCATGATGCGGCGGGTGGTAGGCAGGGGTGCGGGGGAGCGGGGGAGCAGGGGAGCAGGGGAGAAGACGTTCACGGAGTCCGCATCCTCAGATGCGGGGGAAAGGATCGTGTGAGGATCAGCGCCGGCATCACCTCCTACAACCAGCGCGACTATCTGATCGAGGCCATCGAGAGCGTCCTGGCCCAATCGCTGCCGCCGGCGGAGATCCTCATCGTGGACGACGCCTCCGGCGACGACTCGCCGCAGGTCATCGCCGGCTACGCGGCGCGCTACCCGGATGTGGTGCGGCCCATCCTGCTGGCGCGCAACGGCGGGGTCAACGCGGCGCGCAATCACATCCTCGACGCGGCCAGCGGCGACTATCTGGCCTTCCTCGACGGCGACGACCGCTGGCGGCCGGGGAAACTGGAACGAGAGGCGCGCCGGCTGAGCGAGCCGGACGGCCCGCAGGCGGCCTTCAGCAACTTCCTCTTCACACGGGGCGACGGCGGGGCGTCTTTCCTGTGGGCGACCGGCCGGCGCCCGCCCGAAGGGGACATCCTGCCGCACGTGCTGACGTTGGACATGCCGCGCCAGACGCTGTTCCGCTCGGAACTGGCTCCCACGGCGCTGTGGCGGCAGGCGGGCCACTACGATCCAGCCTTCACCGTCTACGGCGACTGGGACATGCGCGTGCGGCTGGCGGCGGCCGTGCGGCGCTTCGCCTACGTGGACGAACCGCTCAGCGAGTATCGCCGCCACGGCGCGGGCCTGTCCAACAAGCCCGTTGAACTGCATCTGGCCGCGGTCGACCAGATCGAGCGCAAGTACGCCGGCCTCATCGCCCAACTGTCGGCGACGCACGGCTATCAGGACGACTACTTTCGGCGCGGTTTCGCCCGGTGGCGAGCCAAGCTGCTGCGCTGGGCGGCGCTCGATCTGACCGTACGCCGGCCGCCGGGCTTTCGCGTGGCGGCACTGCGCCGCTATCGTGAGAGCCTCGCCTATCATCGGACGCTCGACGGTCGCCTGCTGTGGCGCATGGTGAGGCCGTGAACAGAGCGCCGCTGCCCGAAGTCGCCGGCGCGATAGGATGGCCCTGGACGGCCGGCATGCCGCCGCCCGCCGAGCAATCGTGGCCCCGCATCACCGTCGTGACACCTTCGCTCAATCAGGGGCGCTACCTGGAGGCGGCGCTGCGCTCGGTGCTGCTCCAGGGCTACCCCAATCTCGAGTACTTTGTCCTCGACGGCGGCTCGACCGACGAGAGCCACGCCATCCTGCGCCGCTATGAGCCGTGGTTGACCAGCTGGACGAGCGCGTCCGATAGCGGCCCGGCTGAGGCGATCAACCGCGGGTTGGCCGCGGCGACGGGCGACATACTGGCCTGGCTCAACGCCGACGATCTGTATGCGCCCGGCGCGCTGTGGGCGGCGGCCGGCGCGTTGGCCCGTTGGCCGGAAGCGGCGCTGGTCTACGGCGAGGGGTGGTACATCGACGAGGCCGGGCAGCGCATCGAGCCGTGCCGCTTCGTGCGCCGCCGCTTCGACCGGCGCTATCTCGTCAACCGCGACCCCATCCTCCAGCCGGCGGCGTTCTGGCGGCGCTCGCTATGGGAAATAGTCGGGCCGCTGGACACGTCGCTGCGCTGGGTGTTCGATTGGGAATGGTTCATCCGCGCCCACGCGCACGCGCCTCTCCACTACCTGCCCCAAAACTTGGCTTTTTACCGCGTCCAGCCCGAGGCGCTGACGCGCACCGGCGGCCTGGGGCGACAGTTGGAGCACGGCCGTGTTACGCGACGCTACGGCGGTTGGTGGCACCCCAACCATGTGGTGCAGCAGACGCGCCGTCTGGACGCGGTCGGGGCGCGAGCGACGCACAGGTGGCCCAGGTGGCTGGCCGCGCCGGCGCGGTTGCCGCTGGCGCTGCCCCGGCTGGTCGTCGAGCGCCTGTTGCATGGCATGTACATGCGGTAAGAAAGCGTAATCCGCAGATTTCGCAGGAGTACGCAGATCACGATGTACTTGCGGCAGACGCCGCATTATGTAAAGCGTTAGTTTGATCATGAAGGTAGCGTTTCTTCCCGTCTATGCGAATCCGTATCAGCGATTGCTGGCGGAGGGACTGGCAAGCCAGGGCGTCGTGGTAGAGATGCTGGACGGTCTGCCCTCGGCGGCGTGGCTGCGTGCGCGGCGCGGCGATGTGGACATCCTCCACTACCATTGGCTCTACGGCCTCTACATGGCTCGCTACGACACGTCGCGACGGACGGTGGCATTCCTGTCCCGGCTGCGTCTGGCGCGCGCCCTGGGCTATCGCATCGTCTGGACGGCCCACAACATCCTGCCCCACGCAGTGGGCTACCAGGCGGCGCTCCGCCCGCTCCACGTGGCCCTGCGCCGGCGGATGATGCGCGCGGCCGACGCCGTCATCATCCACTGCGAGGCCGGGCGGCGTGAACTCCTGGCCCGCTTCCCGCGCCGCGGGCCGACGCACGTCATTTCCATCGGCAGCTACGCCGGGGTCTACCCGCTCACGCTGACGCGGGCGGCGGCGCGGGCGGCGTTGGGGCTAGACGCCGATCAATTCGTCTATCTCTTTCTGGGCAATGTCGCCGCCTACAAAGGGCTGGAGCGCTTTGTCGAGGTGTTCCAACGGCGAGCAGGCGCCGGTGACGTAGCCCTGATCGCCGGCCGCAACCGCGACGCCGCCCTTGTCCGTCGCTTAGAACGGGCCGCGGCGGGAGACAGCCGCATTCGCCTGTGGGCGCAGTTCATCCCGGATGACGAGATGCAGCGTTTCCTCCTGGCGGCCGACGTGATGGTCGCGCCGTTCGAGCGGGTGTTGACTTCCAGTTCGGTTATGGTCGGCCTCTCCTATGGACTGCCGGTCATTGCGCCCGATCTGGGTTGCCTGCCCGAATTGATCCCATTGGATGCGGGCATGCTCTACCCAGCGACCGATCCGGACGCACTGGGAAGCGCCTTGATTGACATAAAGAACAGCGACATACTGGCGATGAGTGCGGCGGCGCGCCGTGTGGTCGATGGCCTGCGCTGGGAAGACATCGGTGGACAGACGGCCGATGTATATCGCGCCTGTCTCGGCAAGGGTGTATA
>NZ_JAYRVJ010000356.1:0-6387 GCF_041918635.1 Promineifilum sp. (SeqCode) | reverse complement strand
GGCGCGCCGGGGCGCCGGGGTGCAGGGGAGCGGGGGAGCGGGGGAGAGCGTTGCTCGTCGCTCGCCGCTCGTCGTTCAGCCGCGTGACCTGGAGCGGGCGCTCATCGGCATCGCCCTGGCCGCGATCGTGTCCATCCTGACCTTCCGCCTGGCCCAGCCCTACGCCTTCAGCGACGCCGACATGGTGCGCGCCGCGGCCGCCGCCGAGACGGGCGAGCCGGCCAACGCCTTCGTCGTTGCCGTCAAGTCCATCATCGGCCTGAACCCACAGTTCCTGGCCAACATGGCCGAGATTCAGCGCTTGCAGGCCCCGGAAGCGATGTTCCCGCCGGCCATTCAGTGGGTTGACCGGCCGGCCGTGCTGTTTCCGTGGAGCAACATGGTGCTCTATGGCATGGGGCTGACGGCGGGGTTGTTTGCCTGGTTCGCGGTGTTCTGGGCGTTGTGGCGGGCGGTGACGGGTGGCCGGTGGCTTGTAGAGCAGGGGAGTAGGGGAGCAGGGGAGCAGGGGAGCAGCATACCGGAGTGGATGCTGCATGCTATTCCCTTGACCTGGACGCTGGTCTACTTCCTGTTCATGGCGACGCGCTGGGTGAAGTCGGTGCGCTACTTCCTGCCGCTCTATCCAGCGCTGTTCATCCTGGCCGGCTGGGCGTTGGTGGCGCTGTGGCGGTGGGCGGGGACGAAGAGCCGGCGGGACGCCGGCGCGCCGGGATTGGCGCGGACGGCGGTGGCGCTGCTGGCCGCGCTGGTTGTGCTGCCCAGTCTGCTGTGGGCGGTCATGTTCACCCAGATCTACCGCGAACCGATGACGCGCATTGCCGCCTCGGAATGGATCTATGACAATGTGCCCAGCGGCGCGACGCTGGTCTATGACACGGCCGGCGGCGGGACGGCCGAACTCAACCTGCCGCTGAAAGGCATGTTCTTCGAGGAGGGGGGCGTGCCGCTCTACCTCGACTTCACCATGCCCGAAGACGGCCTCATCCGGGCAGTGCGTTTCAACTATTTGAGCGACCCCGACTTCGACGCCGGCGACCCCGCCGCGGCGGCCGATGCGGGCGAGACGATCCGCGTCCGGCTGGGCGAGGGCGCGTCGGTCGACCTGGCGCTGGCCCTGGACGGCGAGCGGCGGGCGTTCACCGTCGAGTTGCCGCCGACGCCGGCCACCGCTGGCACTCCCTTGCGCCTGACGGCCGAAGGGGGGCCGGGCGGCCCCATCCGCGCCGGGACGAGCCTGCTGGTCAACGAGCATTGGGACGACCTGCTGCCGGTCAGAATGGACAGCCGCGACGGCTACGGGGCCTACTACACCGAGGTGACCGGCGGCCAGCGCCCCGTGACTCATCCCGACAGCCCGGAGAAACGCGAAGAGGTCATCGCCTGGCTGGACGAGGCCGACTACATCATGATCAGCAGCCAGCGGGCGATGTGGAACTTGCCCCGCATGTCGCAGACCTACCCCATGATGCTGACGTATTACGAGGGGCTGTTCAGCGGCGAGTTGGGCTTTGAGCTGGTGGCCCAGTTCCATGAGAACACGCGCCTCGGCCCGCTCTACGTCAGCGACACCACGGCCCAGGTCAGCTGGGGCGAGCCGCCGCAGATCGGCTGGCCGCCGCCGGGCGAGCTGGCCGCCGAAGAGGCGTTCAGCGTCTACGATCATCCGCCGGTATGGATCTTCGCCAAGACCAACGCCTATAGCTCCGAGAACACGCGCCGCCTGCTAGAGAGTGTGGATTTGAGCGGCGTGGTGGTCATGAACCCGCTGGAAGCGACGGAGGCCGCGGGCGGCATGATGCTCTCCCCGGCCGAGCGCGCGGCGCAGCGGGCGGGCGGTACGTTCAGCGAGGTCTTCGACGTGGACGGCGCGTTGTCGCGGAACCCGTGGCTGGCGGCCGTCGTGTGGATGCTGGCCCTGACACTGCTGGGTTGGCTGGCCTTCCCGCTGGCCTTCGCCGCGCTGCCCGGTCTGCCCGACCGGGGATACGCCCTGTCGCGGGTGCTGGGGCTGCTGGTGCTCTCCTATCTGCCCTGGCTGGCCGCCAGCCTGAAGCTGCTGCCACACACGCGCGGAACGATCGCCCTGGCCCTGCTGGCCCTGGCGCTGCTTAGCGGCGTTCTCTTCTTCCGGCAGCGCTACACCATCCGCGCCTTTGTCCGGCAGCGCGGACGGTACATGCTGCTGATCGAGGGGCTGGGGCTGGCGCTCTTCCTGCTGATGATCGGCATCCGTCTGGGTAACCCGGACGTGTGGGACGTGATCTGGGGCGGCGAGAAGCCAATGGATCTGTCCTACTTCACCGCCGTGCTGCGCTCGACGACCTTTCCGCCCTATGATCCGTGGCACGCCGGCGGCTACATCAACTACTACTATTACGGCTTCGTCTACGTTGGCGCGCTGACCAAGCTGCTGGGCGTCATGCCCGCCGTGGCCTATAACCTGATCCTGCCGATGCTGTTCAGCTTCACGGGGTTGGGGGTGTTCAGTTCGGCGCACGGGCTGGTGGTCAGTAGTAGAGGCGGGTTTCAAACCCGCCCGTACATGGTGGGCGGTCGGTGGTCGTCGTTGGGCGGCCGGCCGGCGGTGGTGGCCGGGCTGGTGGCCGTGTGTCTGGCGCTGCTGTTGGGCAATCTGGCCCAGGTGGGCGTCGTGGTCAACGCCTGGCGCGGCGCGGGCGAGCCGTCGTTGGGCGAACTGCCCGTCATCGGTGGCCTGGCGCAGACGCTCGACGGCGGCATCAAGGTGCTGAGCGGCCAACCGGCCCCCATCTACCCGGGTGACTGGTTCTGGACCGCCTCGCGCGCCATCACTGCCAACCCCGGCGAGGTGCAGCCGATCACCGAGTTCCCCTACTTCACCTTCCTCTACGCCGACCTGCACGCGCACATGATCAGCATGCCGCTGACGATGCTGGCCTTGGGCTGGGCGATCAGCGTGGCGCTGGCGGCGGGGGAGGGGGTGGCAGGTGGCAAGTGGCAGGTGGCAGGTGGCAGACGAGAGCGCCAGGGTCAACAACCGGCTCCCCCGCTCCCCCGCACCCCTGCTCCCCTGCCCCTGATCGCCTGGCTTGTCGGCGCATTAGCCATCGGCGTCCTGCGGCCGACGAACACGTGGGATTGGCCGACCTACCTGTTGCTGGGCGGGCTGGCCGTGGCCTACTACGCGCTGCGCACGGAAGGGTTTGGCTGGCGGGCGCTGGGCAAGGGTGGGTTCTTTGTCGTCCTGTTGATCGTCCTTTCCACGCTGGCCTTTTGGCCCTTCACGGCCAACTACGGCTCGGCCTACTCCTCGGTCTCGCTCTGGCCCGGCTCCTACACCCGCGCCTGGAATTACTTGCTGGTGCACGGCCTCTTCCTGTTCTTCGTCGTCATCCACCTGGCGCGGGAGTTCCGCGCCTGGACGGCGACGTGGACGGAGGAGGGCAAGCGGCGCTGGCAGCCGCTGGGCATGCCGCTGCTGGTCGCTCTGGCGCTGTTTGTCGTGGCGCTGGCCTTCCTGCTCGTGCGCGGCTACTGGGTTGCGCCCATCGCCCTGCCCCTGTTGGTCGCGGCCGGTCTGTTGGCGCTGCGGCCGGGGCTGCCCACGGCGCGCCGCGTCGTGCTGGCCCTCATGTCGGCCGCGCTGGGGCTGACCCTGCTGGTCGAGATCATCGTCCTCGATGGCGACATCGGCCGCATGAATACCGTCTTCAAGTTCTACTTGCAAGTGTGGCTGATGCTCAGCGTCGCCTGCGGGCCGGCTGCCGTATGGGCCTGGCCGGCGCTGCGCGACGCGAAGCGAGGGCGGACGTTGTGGCGGGTGGCGCTGGGCGTGCTGCTCTTCGCCGCCCTGCTCTACCCCTTGCTGGCGACGCCGGCCAAGTGGAACATCCGCATGAACCGCGACGCGCCCAACACGCTGGACGGCGCGGCCTTCATCCCCTACGTCGAGTACGGCGACACCGATTACGCCGGCAACAGCCGGATCATCCAGCTGAGTGAGGATCGGGGGGCGATTGAGTGGCTCCAGCGCAACGTGCAGGGCACGCCGGTCGTCATGGAGGCCCACGGCAGCAACCCTTATCGCTCCATCGCCGGCCGCATTGCCATGTACACCGGACTGCCGACGGTCATCGGCTGGGATTGGCACCAGCGCCAGCAGCGGGCCATCGCGCCCGGCTCCGTCGTCACCAATCGCATTGACGACGTGAACCGCTTCTACAACACACCCGACACGGCTGAGGCGTGGAACATCCTTCAGCGGTACGGCGTCGAATACGTAGTGGTTGGCTCTCTGGAGCGGACGTACTACGCGCCAGAAGGGCTGGCCAAGTTCGACCAGCTGGTCGCCGAGGGCACGCTGACCGAGGTGTTTCGCGACGAGTTCGCCGCCATCTATCGAGTGACGAGTGAGGCGCAGGGGAGCGGGGAAACAGGGGAACAGGGGAGAGCAGCGATTGATGAAAGTATCGGGATAAACTATTTACGATGAACGACGAGATTGGAATGGTGCGCGACGAAAGCGAAGCAACTACTTCTTACTGATCACTGACCACTAATCACTATGACCGACATCCTTGCCGCGGTGCGCTGGTGGGCGGCGCTGACTTTGCTGGGGCTGGTAGCCTGGCCGCTAGTCTATAGCGTGCTGCGACCGCTGCCCGATCGGGGCTATGCCTTCGTCAAGATGGCCGGCCTGCTGCTGGTCAGCTACGTCTTCTGGCTGGGCGGCACGCTAGGCTTCGCCGCCAACAACGCCGGGGGCATTCTGCTGGCCCTGCTGGTCGTGGGCGGCGCGTCGCTGCTGGCCTATCGCCGGCGCGCGCCGGGAGATGCGCCCCTGGCCGACTGGCTGCGCGCCCACCGTACCGAGGTCATCGTCACCGAGTTGCTCTTCGCCGCCGTCTTTGCCCTGTGGGTCTGGGTGCGCGCCCAAAACCCGAGCATCACCGCCACCGAGAAGCCGATGGAGTTCGCCTTTCTCAACGGCGTCGGCCGCAGCGCCGCCTTCCCGCCGCTCGATCCCTGGCTATCCGGCTACAGCATCAGCTACTACTACTTCGGCTACGTGATGACCTCGTTGCTGGCCCGGCTGGCCTTCGTCCCCGAGTCGGTGGCCTTCAACCTGGCCATCGCCTGGCTGGTGGCAGGGACGGCGGTGGGGGCGTATGGGGTGGTGTTCAATCTGATTGCCAGTAGGCGAGAGTTGGGTGATCAGGTAGGCGCGGGGGAGCAGGGGCGCGGGGGAGCGGGGGAGAGAAGAGTGCTCCAGAGGGGGATGCTACTGGGGTTAGTGGCCGCGGCGGCCGTGCCCATCGCCGGTAACTTGCAGATCGGATTGGAGGTGCTGCACGGCAACGGGGTCGGTTCGGCCGGCTTGTGGGCCTGGCTGGACGTGCGTGACATCAATACGCCCCCCGCGGATGCCTCCGGCACGCCGCGCTACGAGACGAGCGAGTGGTGGTGGTGGCGCACCTCGCGGGTCATCCATGAGTACCACCTGTCCGGCCGCGCCGAAGAGGGACTGGAGCCGATCGTCGAGATTCCCGCGTTCAGCTTCGTTCTGGGCGACATGCACCCGCACGTGCTGGCCCTGCCGTTCGCCTTCCTGAGCCTCGGTGTGGCGCTGGCCTGGTGGTTGCGACTGGCGAATGAAGAACGACGAACGACGAGCGACGAACGACGAGCACCTGGCCTTGTTGAAGCGATCCGGCAGCCCCTGCACCAGATCGGTATGCCGCTCTGGCTGCTCACGGCTGTGGTTCTGGGCGGTTTGTCGTTCCTGAACACATGGGACGTGCTCATCCACCTGTTTGTGGTGATGGGCGTCTACTTTCTAGCGGAGTGGTATCGCGATTTGTCGGGTCGCAGGACGCCCGGCCGGTCTATCTGGTCGCTGTTGGGTCGCGCGCTGCTGGTAGGGATGTCGCTGGGCGTCGTGGCGGGGCTGCTCTACCTGCCGTTCTACCTGGGCTTCCGCTCGCAGGCCGGGCCGCCGTTCCTGCTGCCGATGCTCATGCAGCCCACGCGGCTGGCCCATTACCTCATCATCTTCGGCATGCCATTGCTGGTCATCGTCACCTTCTTGGTGACGCTGGCCTCACAGCAGCGCTTCCGTCACTGGCGGCTGGGGCTGGGCGTCGCCGCCGGCGTGGTGGTCGGGCTGCTGCTGCTCATGCTGTTGCTGCTGTGGATCGTCGCCAGCAGCGCGTCGAGCGCGGGCACGGTCATCAATCTGGCCGGCGAGTTGGGGCGCGAGTTGCCGGCCCGGCCCGACGCGCTCATCGCCCCCGGCTGGGGATTGTCGGCCATGGTCGCCGTCCTACCCGCCTGGTTCGCGGCGCGCCTGGTCGGGCCATGGTTGACGCTGCTGCTGGCCGGACTGTTGGCGCTGGTCGTCATGGC
>NZ_JAYRVJ010000355.1:0-8883 GCF_041918635.1 Promineifilum sp. (SeqCode) | reverse complement strand
TCATGCGGATGAAGCGGCGCATGCGCAGTTCGTCATCGACGATGAGGATGAGTTGCGGGGCAGTCGGCTCCAGGTTGTCGGGGACTTGTTCGACCATAGTGGTTTGTTTTTGGTAGGGCGGGTTTGAAACCCGCCCCTACTCGCGGACGAAACCGATGACCTTTTCCATGTCAAGTTGCGGCAGCAGTTGGATGTGACTGATGCGGTGCCAGGCCAGGAGAACGGTATCGACGTTGGAATCGAGAAAGGGCACGGTGCGGCCGTCGCGCCGGCGCGGGTTATAGACGGTGACGAACTGCGCCGCCGGGTCAATCGGGCCGTCCAGTTCGCCGATGATGGGGTCTTCTTCCAGCACGTGTATGATGGCCTTCAATCGCTTGTTGTTCATGCCGCCTCGCTGCCTACCAGATGCCCCAGATTACCCAGCTTTTGCCATTCGGACAAACACATATACGTAGACCTGACAGGCGGCGGCCACAAGTCTCGTTCCCACAAAGGTCGCTTGCGCTGCCCACCTGTCAGGTCTTAATAATCCCAACCACCGCGACGCGATGCCAGGCGTTGTTCATGTACCCCTTGAAGTTCCACGTCTCGGCCAGGCCGGCCGGCTGGCCGTGGCCGGCGGCGTCGGCGGCGCGCGCCACGAGCGTCTGAAGACCGGGTCGCAGCTCGACCTCCGCCTCCCACAGCCGCCAGCCCCACGGCTCCGCCTCGCCGAGCAGCGTCGCCTCCGTCCACGTCCGGCCGTCATCGGCCGACACCTCCACCCGATCCACCGCCGCGCCGCCCTGGCCGACGGCGTAGCCGCGCACGACGGTCGGGCCGGCCGGCCGCGTCTCACCGGTCAGCGGGGCGCAGATGGCGGCGCTGGTGAACAATTCGCCCAGCATGCGGCCGTCCTCGTCGCGGGCGGTGGCCGCGTCGGCCTCCGGCGGGAAAAGACGGTAGGCCACCGACTGGAAGTAGTTGTCGGAGGGCGCGTCCTGGATAACGATCTCGCCCAGCCACTTGACGCTGCGCGCGCCTATGTAGCCGGGGACGACCAGCCGCAGCGGCGCGCCGTGGATGGCCGGCAGGGGCGCGCCGTTCATCTCATAGGCCAATAGCGCCTCCGGCCCCAACGCCTTGTCGAGGGGGATGGACGCGCCGAAGCCAAAGCGCCGGCCGCGTCGCTCGACCTCGTCCAGGCCGGTGAAGGCCACGTGGGCCGCGCCGGCGGCGATCCCGGCCCGCGCCAGCACGTCGCTTAGCCGGACGCCCGTCCAGACGCCGTGACTGATGGCCTCCAGGTCCCAGGGGACTTCGCCGGGAATCTCGCGAACGCTCAGCAACTCCATACGCCGGTTGCCGGCGCACTGGAGGGTGGCGGCGACGGTGTGTTCGGCGAAGTCGCGGCGCAGGTCCTCGAGCGACAATTCAAGCGGCCGCGCGACCAGGCCGCCGACGCGCAGGCGGTAGACGGCGGGATCGAGGGCCGGCACGTTGCCGTGGTTGCGGACGAAGAAGAGGTCGGCCGGCGTGATCTCGTCGCGGCTGAGTAAGTCGGGGGGCGGGCCAGCGTTGAAGGGGTCGGCTTGGCGGATGATGAGGGAAGGGTGTTTGCTAAAGGGCAAGGTGTGTGATGCAGCTAAAGCAGTAGACATAACGGTATGTACCTAATGGGGCGTGTTGCCAAACTGCAAGCGAATCGCCGCCTCGGCCAACTGTTCAGGCGTCGAGTCAACCTCGCGCCCGCCGTTTGAGCAGGCGGTAAGTTTCCGGGGGAATGTGCATGGTTGCAGTCATAGCTGACTCCAGACTCAATAGGAATTAGGCCCGTCGTCCACTTCCAGTTCGCTTGGCCCGGCTGCTCTTCCCCCGATAACTCGGCACCTCCAGCATGAAGAACGTGCAGCGCGTCGGGTCCAGCATGCGCGTCGCCAGGCGCGGGTCGAGTTGCTCGATGGGCGTGGCCGTGGTGATGACGGTGGGCAACTGAGCGTTGTAGCGGTAGTTGAAGAGCTGGTACAGCTTCTCGCGCGCCCACGGCGTCGCGCTCTCCGTGCCCAGATCGTCGAGTACCAGCAACGGCGCGTTCTTGGCCTCGTTGAACCGCCGGTCGAGCCGGGCATTGCTGTTGGGGTTGTAGGACGCTCGCAGGTAGTCCAGCAGGTCGGGCACCACGACGAACAAGGCCGGGTCGCCGTTCTGGGTGACGTAGTTGGCGATGGCCGCGGCCAGGTGGGTCTTGCCGCAGCCGTAGGCCACGCTGTTGAACACCAGCCAGCCCTTCGGCTCCTCGGCAAAGGCGACCGCCTCTTGCAGAGCGCGCTGTAGATTGTCTGCCTGTTGGCGCGGCAACTCTCGCTCCCGCAGGTCGAAGCTCTGGAACGTCTTGTCGCCGTGGAGATTCAGCGAGGACAACTCCGACTGATCCGAGCCGATGCGGAAGTCGCGCGAGTTGATCGACACCTGACGCACGACGCCGTTCTCGCCGACGTGGCCCAGGCGCGAGCGCAGGCGTGGCTCGAACTCGTCCTCGTCCAGATTGGTGGTGATGACCGTCGGCAGTCGCGCGGCGTAGCGATAGTTGATGATCTGGAATAGCTTCTCCTGCGCCCACTCGGTGTTGCTCTGCGCGCCCAGGTCATCGAGGATGAGCAGCGGCGTCGTCCGCACCTGGTCGAAGCGCTCGTCGTAGGGGGTGTCCGCGTTGGGGCTGAAGGCGGCGCGCAGATGGTCGAGCAGATCGGGCGTGTTCAGGAACAGCACCGGTTGGCCGCGCCCCAGCCGGTAATTGGCGATGGCCGCGGCCAGGTGGGTCTTGCCGCAGCCATAGCCGCCCCGCAGCAGCAGCCAGCCGGAAGGGGCCTCGGCATAGGCATGAGCCTCCTTCTTGGCGAATTGCAGGCTGCGCTTCTCGTTTGGCGTCAGCCCGTGACCCTCGATGATGAAGCTGTCGAAGGTCAGGCCGTCCAGCGCCGCGGCCTGGTTGGCGTTGGCGATACGGTTGAGGCGGCCCTGCTCGCGTTCGGCCGTCCAGCAGCTACAGGGCACAGCCCGGCCGAAGCCCGGCTTGTCCGGCGCGACGGCGGGGATGTAGAACCCCGAGCCTCGGCAAATCGGACAGTCGGGTTTGCCCAGACCGGGAATCGGGAGGTCGTCGTCTGGGTTTTCGGGCTGCTCCGGTTGCGGTTCAGCGCTTGATGACATCCTGGTATTCAGGGGGAATCTGTTGGCGAATGTCCCGTTGCGAATCTCGGTTACCGATCGCATCTGCTCTCCCTTCCGTGCTCCACCGCTCCAGAATCTTCTGGATGTAGCGCCAGCGGCGGACGTTGTTGGTGACGGCCAACTTGATGGCGTCTTCGATCCAGTGCGGCGGATAGGTGCGCTCCGCCTCGCGCAGTTCGTCGGCGATCATGGGCGTCAGCGCGCCGATGTTCTGCTCATAGAGGACGAAGATGTTCGGCCGCTCGATCAACAGGGTGATGGGCTGCTCATCGTCGGGCGTGGGCCGCCACTCGCCGCGGGTGATGCCCTCGACGGCGGCGCGTCCCTTCTCCGTGTTCAGAAAGTACAGTTCCATCTGACCGTCGGCGCCCTCAATGTTGACGTGCAGGAACGTGCCGCGGGCCACGGCCCGCTCGACGCCGTCCAGCAGCGCGTCCACCGAGGCCTGGATGTTCGGCCCGCCCATCGCCTTCAGGAGGATGGGGTCGTTCATGAAGTCGGTCAGGCGCAGGTAGCGCACCGCGCCCTCCCGCTGCCCCAGCGCCCAGACGGCGTAGAGCGTCACTTTCAGTTCGGCGATGTTGTCGATGATGGGCAGCAGGTCGCTGAAAAACAGGTTGGGCATGGGCGTCGTGCGCTGCTTCCCATCGGGGAAGCCGGCGAAGCCCTGCATCTTTGCTCCCGGCATCATGGCAGTTTGTCCTCTTATGGTAGCGCGGGTTGGCAACCCGCCTTACAACGCGCTAGGCGGGTTGCCAGCCTGCCCTACAAATCGAGAGGCGGGTTGGCAACCCGCGTTACAATTCGATTTCCTGGCGATGGAGGTTGCGGAAGGTAGCCAGTTTGCCATGCCAGAACAGGTCAATCGACCCGGTCGGCCCGTTGCGGTGCTTGGCGACGCTGATCTCAGCGATATTCGGCCGCTCGGAACCCTCCGGATTATAGTAGTCGTCGCGGTAAATGAACATGACGACGTCCGCATCCTGCTCGATGCTACCAGAGTCGCGCAAATCCGACAGTTGCGGTTTCTTGTTCTGCCGCTGTTCCACGGCGCGGCTGAGCTGGGCGGCGGCGACGACAGGTATGTCCAGCTCGCGGGCCAGCCCTTTCAACTCGCGCGAGATCTCACTGACTTCCTGCACGCGGTTGTTCGACGGGTGTTCGGCCTGCATCAACTGGAGGTAGTCGATCATGACCAGGTCCAGGCCATGCTCGGCGTAGAGCCGGCGGCACTTCGTCCGCAGCTGCATGGGCGAGATGGACGGCGTGTCGTCGATGAAGATGCGCGTTTCCGACAGGCGACCGAGCGCCTCCAGGAAGATGCCCCACTCGTGGTCGGCCAGATCGCCGCGCCGCAGCCGCTGCGAGTCGATGCGCGTCTCGGCGGCGATCATGCGCTGCAACAACTGCTCGCCCGACATCTCCAGGTTGAACAGGGCCACCCGCTTGTCATAGCGCCGGGCGGCGTTCAGGGCAATGGAGTTTTGCAGCGCCGTCTTGCCCATGCCGGGCCGGGCGGCGATGATGATCAAGTCTGACTTGTTCAGCCCGCTCAGCATCCGGTCGAGGTCGGTGAAGCCAGTGGGGATGCCGATGAACTCGTCGCCGCGCTCGCGCAACAACTCCATGCGCTCCAGGTAAGCGCTGGCGATGTCGCGCACCGGCTGCAAGTCGCGCGTCGTGCGCTGCTCGCTGATGCTGAACAGGGTGTGCTCCGAGCGGTCGAGCACGACGTTGATGTCTTCGGCCTCGTTATAGGCCAGCTTGGCGATGGAGCCGGCGGCCAGGATCAGTTTGCGGCGGATGGCGGCGGCCTCGACCATGCGGCCGTAGGCCTCGACGTTGATCGAGGTCGGCACGGCGTTGAGCAGGTTGATGACGGTGGACTCGCCGCCGATCTCGTCCAGGTGTTCCTGGCGGCGCAACTCCTCGATCAGCGTCACCACGTCCACCGGCGTGCGTTGGTCGCTGAGGGCCAGAATGGCTTCGTAGATCCAGCGGTTCTGCGCCCGATAGAAGGCGTCGGCCTTCAGGAAGTTGGAGACCTCGAAGATGGCGTCGGGGTCGATCAGGAGCGAGCCAAGGACAGCTTCTTCGGCCTCGATGCTGTGTGGTGGTAGGCGTTCCTCGATCGCGTCCATGGCTCCAAATGAAAACGTGAAACGACCGACGTTTCACGCTACAAAAAGCAAATTAGGAATGATGAATGATGAATTATGAAAGCGGCCAGGACCGCGGATACTTCTGATTCATAATTCTTAATTCCTAATTCCTAATTTTCTTACGTCCGGTCGTCCTCCGCGCCGAAGTCATCGAAATCAAGGGTGTCGAGGAAGTCGCTGAAGGCGTCGAGTTTGCCGACTTCGCCGCCCTCTTCGGCCGCGCCCTCCGCGGTCTGGGCTTCCTGCAAGTCCGGCTCCGGCTCCACGCCGGCGGCGTCCATCACCTCTTCGGCGACGAAGATGGGCGCCTTGGCCCGCACGGCCAGGGCAATGGCGTCGGACGGCCGGCAGTCGATCTCGCGCGCCTCGCGCTCGCCCTCGACGTTGATGAACAGCCGGGCGTGGAAGACGCTCTCGTTCAACTCCTTGATCAGGACGTGGGACACGACACCGCCCAGTTCCATGATGACGTTCTTGAGCAGGTCTTGGGTCATCGGCCGGGCCACTTTCACATCCTGCAACTCGGTCGTGATGGCGTCGGCCTCGCAGGGGCCAATCCAGATGGGGAGTTGGCGCTCGCTGTCCGTCTCGCGGAGGAGGACGATGCGGTGCTGGGAAACCAGGCTGATCCGGATGCTGTCAATCACAACTTCGATCATGTACGACCCCTCAAGTTGTTGTCGCCGGCTCCCGCCACGCGCGAGCGCCCAGCGTCTATTTCGCGCTGCTCATTGTAGCACAGTTTGGTGGGCGACCCAACAAGAAGTGGCGGGTGGCAAGTAGCAGGTGGCAATGAGGCAGGGGAGCAGGGGGGCGGGGGAGCAGAGTAGGGGGCACAGGATTCTTATTCTGTGGCCGAGCAGCGGGCAAGCGGGTGGCGCGGACGGGCCGCCAGGCGTCTCCCCTGCTCCCCCGCTCCCCTGCCCTCTAATGCGACAAAATGACCCAATCCTGCCCCCGCAACTCCATGACCAGGCTGGTCAGGCGGATGTTGGGGGCCTGGGTGGCGATGGCGCGGGCGCTGCTGCCCATCAGCTCGACCTTGTGCAGCTCGTAGTTGTATTCAGCCGCGGCGCGGACGACGCCGAGGTAGCCCGTCGCCATGGGGTCAATGATCAGACCGTTGTTGTCGAGGATGTTCTCCACGCTGTCGAGGATGACGTTGGCCCGGCTGTAGTCGGCAGCGCGCAGCGCTTCGTCAGCCGTGATGAGCATCAACTCCAACGTGATGTTGATCTCCTCTTCCGGGCGGCGGGTCAGGTCGGCCGGGTTGCCGAATTCGCGCACCTGCGTCGGATGGGGCAGCCAGGCGCTGAGGTAGTGGGCCGTGGGGTCATACACTTCTTGATAGCGCCGGGCGATGTTGTAGTAGCGGATGGTGGTGCGCAGATCGTCGGTGACGGCGGGGCCGGTGGCGGTGGCCTGAAGCTTGGCCAGCCACTCCTGCTCCATCTGGGCCAGCGTCACACCGTAGTAGCTTTGCAGGTTGGCGTCCACCGCGTCGGCCAGCGACGGGCCGTCGCTGGCGGCCACGTCGCTGTAGAAGTTCTTGAACGCGCCCCACCCGCCGCGGTCGATCAGGTAGGTGACGAAGCCGGCTGACTCCAGGTAGCCGATCTCGTGCTGCACCGGGTAGAAATCGTTGATCAATTGCGCCAGCGGCACGTACTGGCCCAATTCCAGCAGCGCCGCCGAGCGGCGGGTCAAGTCCTCGGCCTTGTAGTGGCCGCCGCTGCTCCACACGGCCAGCCCCTCGGCCAGGAAGGAGATGCGCTGCGGCGCGAACTGCTGGTCGAGGATGTGGGTCGCCTCGTGCACCAGCAGCTCGTAGAGGCCGCCGCCGACGTACTGGCGGTCGGCATAGGAGACGACCATGTCCGTGCCGGCAAAGCCGCCCTGACCGACGACGCGGTCGATGAAGTAGACGTGGAGCTTCTGGCTGGGCTGGACGGTCAGGCGGTTGGCGGCGTGTTGGACGGCCGCCTCCAGCGTCGCCAGCAGCGAGTTCAGGTCGCGCCACGCCGCCGTGTTGCTGACGACGTGGACGACGCAGCAGGCGGTCTCAGCCGTCTCCCAGGTGGCGGCGGCGTCGCGCGCCGCCTGGCCGGTGGGCACGTTGACCGTGGCCGTCAGGACAATCGTGTTGTTGGCGGCGTTCTCGTCGCCCGCCTGGAGCACGTCGTTGGGGTCGAGCGCGACCTCAATCTGGTAGTCGCCCGACAGGCCAGTCGTGTCCCAGGCCCACTCGTAGACCCCCTCGGCCTGGCCGTTCCAGTTGCGGCGGTCGAGCGGGCCGCCGGCTACCTGGACGCCGTTGACCAGAACGGTGGCGTTAATGTCGTAGACGTTGAGCGCCTCCGGCACGTGGGGCAACAGCTGGAAGGTGACCTTGTCGCCGGCATAGATGAGCGGGACGGGATGCAGCACCACGTCGGCCGCGTCGAGCGCCAGGTCGGTATCGGTCGTGTGCGCCGGGCCGTTGGTGGGCGAAGGTTGCGGCGGCGTGGTCGGCGAGCCGGTCGGTGAGCCGGTCGGCGCGACCGTGGGCGCGTCGGTAGCGGGGGCCAGCGTGTCGGTCGGGACGGGCGGCTGTGTGGCCGGGTCGGCAGGCGGGATGGTGTCAGTGGGCAGCGGTTGCGTGGCCGGGGGCGCGGGTGGCTCCGGCGCAACGGCGCTCGTCTGGCCGTTACAGCCGGCCAAACCAAAGGCTACGATGGCTAACAAGATCAGAGTGAGGCGCTGCATTGTTAGCAACTGTAGCAAACGAGTAACGGTACGACTGAACGCCACTTCTGTTCTTACCCTACCTTCACCATTCTATATGCCAACGGGAGCGCGCTCTTTGGCACAGGTAAGATGTTCACGGACTATTAAGCTGTGGTAATACGGTTCTTACGTCTGAACGATGTGCTGCCCTTACCCAAGCTGGCAAACGATCGTATAATCCCGATCCTTGCTATTTTAACACATCTTGTTGCGTTCTGAAAGACCTTCGTTTCGGGAGAAGGAATCCACAGATTTCACAGCTGACACAGATTTCAAGAAGCGTTCTTAATCTATGTCATCGGTGAAATCTGTGGATTGCTTCTTCACTAGAATCCCAAGTCAGGAGTTGAACCATGCCCTTCCAGAATATCCAAGTGCCCGCCGGCGATAAGATCACCTACACCGATGGCCGCTTGCAGGTTCCCGACAACCCGATCGTCGCCTTCATCGAGGGCGATGGCATCGGCGTCGACATCACGCCCGCTTCCATCATGGTATGGGACGCGGCTGTCGAGAAAGCTTACGGCGGGCGGCGAAAGATCGCCTGGATGGAGATCTATGCCGGCGAGAAGGCAGCCGAGAAGTACGACGGCAACTACATGCCCGAAGAGACGTTCGACGCCATGCGCGAGTACATCGTCGGCATCAAGGGGCCGCTGACCACGCCCATCGGCGGCGGCTTCCGCAGCCTGAACGTGACGCTGCGCCAGGTGCTCGACCTGTACGCCTGCGTGCGCCCCGT